>JBCCJU010000034.1:0-38218 GCA_039027715.1 Cyanobacteria bacterium P01_C01_bin.120 | reverse complement strand
TCACCCTCTTCAAAATCATCGTCGCCCTCAAAATCATCACCCTCTTCAAAATCACCGTCACCGGAGTCGCGACGTCCGAGGCGGCGATCATCACGGCCATTGTCGTCGAAGTCATCTGGGCCGCCAAAATCGTCAGGACCTTCTGGACCGCCACCAAAATCATCATTGCCAAAATCGAAATCATCACCGAATTCGTTGGATAGGAGCGAATCGTTGTTCCCACCTTCACCACTACCAAAATTATCGTTGCTTGGATCATTGTTCTGGCAGCCATCAGGGCAACTTGATTGACTCGTCCGCGTAACTGTCAGAACGCCCCCTGCCGCATTCGGCTCATCGCCTGGGTCAACGTCGATAAAAACGTCAGCACCTGTGAGCGTGATGTCACCGCCGCCCGAGTTGAGTGGGCCTTCAACAATCACTTCGCCACTGCCGTTATCGTCAGTGTCCGCCTGAAAGTCAAAATCGGTGGCGCTGATGCTGCTCGTAATTTCTCCGCGCAGGCGAATATCGTTAGCTGCCCGCAGTTGCAGAGTGGCGTCAATATCGGTGTCTAACACAAACCCATCCGCTTCGATATTGCCTGCTTGACTGCCGCCAGTACCCGTCGCCACGGTTACGGTGCCTCCCATCTCCAAAGCCTCTGCCAGATCCAACCAGCTAATTACCGCTGGACTTGACTGGGCAATAAAGGGATTCTCTCCGAAAAAACCCATTGTTTGATCAGCAGGCGCATCCACAATTTGAATGTCGAAGGGATCAAGCAGCCAGGTACCGGCTTGGCCGTTAGGAGCAGCAATATCAGGGACTCCAGCAGTCTCTAAAAAACCACGACTGCTAGTTTCAATCAAACCTCCATTACCCCCATCGTCTCCCCCCCGAGCACTCAGAAAACCATAGCTGCGGGTGGTTTCATCAGACCAAAGAATGATCGTACCGCCATCTCCCTGGGCGATCGCATCAGCCACCAAACTCGATGTCCCATCAACAAAAGTGACCGACGCCGTCGGCAACGGTCCGGCCCCAGTGTAGTCGCCTCCTATACGAATCGTACCGCCGCCTAGATCACCGGCTGCACTCACTTCTGCCCCCAACAGCCCGATGGTTGTGCCCAGCACTGTGACGCTGCCTCCCGGACCCGCACTAGCTGAATCGAGCGTGCCGCCAACGATCGCCGTCCCAGCACTCGTTGGCAGCGCCAGCTCCGATGCCGCCAGCGTAATCGTGCCGTCAGGATTCACTGAAACAGTGTCAGCAGGAGCGATCGCGGAACCGGTCAACAACGCCGGCAAATCTAGCGGAGAAAAGGGTAGAGCCAGCGTAACCGGAGCGGGTAGCGTCTCTAGCTCCAGATTCAGGAGTTGCCCTTCTTGAGCAATGCGAACAAGCTGATTGCCTGCCACAGCACTGATTAAAACGTCACCGCCAGGGGCACTTACGGTGCCCGTATTCAGCACTTGTCCACCCACCAGCACCACGGAATTTCCAGGTGAAACGGCAAGCTCTCCCGCATTCACCACGCTGCCGGGCTGAGCTAGACTAAAGCGCAGGCTTTGCGGTTCACCCACCAGCGTGGCGTACTCAACCGAGTTCACCAAATCAAATTCTCCAGTGCCAAAATTCACCTGATCAGCGGTCGTTGCCGTAAAGCTGCCTTGTAAATTTAAGGCCGCATTGGGACCGAACAAAATTCCATTAGGATTAATCAGAAACAGATTAGCCGCCGAGCCACTTACCTGCAGCAAGCCGTCAATCACCGAAGGATTGCCCCCACTGACCCCGCTGAGAATGTTGAGGATTGCTGGGTCGGTGATGAAGGTGGCACTTTCCCCAGTCAGCAGATTGAACTCAGTAAATGTGTGGAAGAGATTTTGATTGTCGGCGGCAGTCATACCGCCAGTAATCGTGTGGTCTGGACCACTGGAGGTAACTTGAGTGTCGGTCTCGCCGGCGGGCACAATGCCTTCAGCTCCAGCCGAGCTGTGATTGAGAACAGCAAGACTCAGCAGCAAAGGGGTGGCGATCGCTGTTCGGCATAACGACATCATGGGCGAATATTCTTGAACTGAGTATTTGATCACAACTAAATCGACATTCAGCGGCTTAGTCTGCCGCATTACTGTCATGTCTAGAGCATGGCTTGACGGCTGCAGTTCGACAGCAAACGTGTCAGCTTCGTAGCAATTCTTTGCTGGAGATAACGACCTGAAACAGTCAAAGAACTGACTCCGCAATTAACGAAGCGCTGATTGCGGTTTTCTCCCCAGCAAAATGCAGCGTTAGCACCGCTTGTCGGCACAATGTGATCAATTCTGGATTTAGAATTACGTTTCGGAATCGACAAACATGGGCGCCGAGCCAGGTCTCCTTGCAGGGAAACACTGAGTTAATGGGTACATTATTCACTAGCTGATTCCTAACTAACAGCCTCCAAGACATTCTTGATATAGGGCCATATGATTAGGACTGACGTAGTTGCATCCGGTTGTGTCCCCAATTCTGTAGGGCTCAGATTCAATATCCCCTTAGCGTTGGCGGATATCAAGGAGCTGATGCGTAAAACCTATGATGAAGTCAATTAGCCTAGTTATGGTTTGCTGCCGTTCGCTCTTATTGATCCGCATTCACAGCGGCACTAGAGTGCATCAGTCATCTTGCAGTAAACACCCAACAGCGCTAATTTATAGAACCTCTTAAATTGCCAAACTTGCCGACGGTTACAGATATATGCAGGGTCAACTTGCTGAAATTGATATTCGTAGCATTCTCCAACTAGTTGAGCTGGGTCAGCGTACTGGTGAACTGTACGTAGAGGCTTACACCCTCAGTAATTCAGCGTCGAGTCTGGAGAACTCTGCCACCCAATCTGACTCACCGCATTCTTGGCTAGTATTTTTTCTCAACGGTCAGATTGTCTATGCTGGCACTACAGACGGTAGCTTGAATCGACTGCGCAGCTATCTGCACCGATACGACCTAGAAGATTCTTTGGCCGATCTGAATGTACCGGCGATCGCCACCTTCAATTCCCCCGAATATGGTTATCTGTGGGCGCTTTTAGAAAATCACACGCTCACCCCTGAGCAAGGGCGCAAGATTCTTAATGGCATGGTACGCGAGACAGTCTTTGATCTGCTCAGCCTACACCAAGGATCCTTTATCTTTCAGTTATCGCCCGGTCTCAGCCCCCAATTAATGACCTTTGAGATTAGCTCACTTGTGGCCGACATCACGACTCAAATTCAAGCGTGGAATCAGTTTTATCCTCACATCCAGTCGCCTCATCAATTTCCGACTTTGTTTCAGCAGCCAACTTTAGACCCAACTAAAAAATCGGCACGGATACTGGCCTGGATGAATGGCAGTACTTCAATCCAACAAATTGCGCGTTATTTAAATAAAGGAGTCGTTACGGTCGCCCGAGGCATTTATCCATATGTGCGTCAAGGCATTATTCATTTGTCAGCCATTGAAGCGCCTCCTACGGTGCCCGACCCTCCCGAAGGCTGGGACGCCACTCAGGTGCCGCGCATTGTTTGCGTAGACGATGGCGTGACGATTCGACAAGCAATCGAGCAAATCCTCGACGAACACGGCTATGAAGCAACATCCATCGGCAATCCGCTCAGGGCACTGAGTCTGCTATTTCAACTGCAGCCCGATCTCATTCTGTGCGACATTGCCATGCCGGAATTAGAAGGCTATCAGCTCTGCGCCATGCTGAGGCAATCGACAATTTTTCGGCAAACGCCAATCATCATGCTAACGGGCAAAGATGGCTTTATTGATCGCGTTAAAGCTCGCATGGCCGGGGCCACTGACTATTTGACTAAACCCTTTGGCGCCCACGAACTGTTAACCCTTGTAGAAAAATATGTAGGCTTAGGCAACCCCAACCGCCTCAAGCCCGATCGCTTACTGGTTCAAGCTATTCAAGACGATTTAGAGCTAGAACCACATTCTCCGATGCCGAAGTATTAGATTATCTAGCCCGCCATCGTAAATTAGTCGGCAATCGCTGTTGGCTGACATCGAGTTAGTCATGGCCCAAGGCGATCGCTCATCACCATATTTTCAGACCTGGCTAGACACATGAATTTAGCCGAATACAAAAGCTCTAGGTTATTCTTTAAAATTTCATCAGTGACAACAAGCCACTCACTCAAACCATCATCACCACTGTCCGCTTAAACTCGACCAATTATTCCAAAAAGCAAGCATTTTCTGGGTTTACGGGTACCTTAAAAAGCACAGGACACATCCCATTCACATCGCAGTCTTGCACACCATCAAAGACACGTTGCAACGTGAAAATTTGAGTCAGGGAAGCCAATTTGCGAGTCATTGAATATTATGAGCATGGTTTTAGTGGTGGAAGACAGCATTCCTCAACGAACAATGATTACAGAACTGCTAAAGGGAAACGGTCTAACTGTCGCTGCCGCTAATGATGGAGTTGAAGCTCTGGAACAGATTCAAGCCGGCCAACAGCCTGACCTCGTAGTGCTAGATATTGTGATGCCTAGAATGAATGGTTACGAGGTGTGCCGTCGTCTTAAGTCTAATCCTGCTATGCAAAATGTCCCGGTGATTTTGTGTTCTTCCAAGGGAGAAGATTTTGATCGCTATTGGGGCATGAAACAAGGAGCCGATGCCTATATTGCAAAACCGTTTCAACCGACGGAACTACTAGGCACGGTCAAACAGCTATTGCGAGCGTGATTGCGAGGTAATGAGGAGAGTATGGTTGGCAACCCAGATTTTTTGACCGGCACCGGACAAGAACAAGAGCCGGAACTGCAAGAACTTGAAACCCCGGAAGGCGAACTGTATCTCCGCTTTTTCGTCTCAACAGGTGACGAATTTGCCTTACCTGCCACCGGCATTCGTCGCATTATTGAGCATCCCCCTGATCGGATTACCGCCGTCCCTAACGTATCACCGCTACTGTTAGGTACGCTTAATGAGCAGGGTCGCGTCATTTGGGTGGCTGACTTGGGTCAGTTTTTGGGATACACCACCCAACTAAAAACTGATCGCACAGAGATTCCAGTAATTGCAGTTGAAGATCAGGGAACTATGCTAGGCTTAGCGGTTAATCAGATCGTTGGGACAGATTGGATGGATCTTGAATCTCTCACACTGGCCCAAAGTACGTCTGATACGATGGCTCCTTTCTTGAAGGGAGAATGGGTTATTGGTGAAGATTCATCTCAGCGAGCTGTTCGGCTATTGGACCACATCGCTGTTTTGCGATCAGCTCGCTGGGCGGCTTAACAGTTTTATTGAGATTGCTTAAACGGCAGGAGATTGAGGAAATGGCATCGAGCACTGATTACACCCAAGCATATCAGAAAGCTGAGAGAGCCTACATGCAGGGCAGCTATGAAGACGCTGCCACAATCATCGATCAGCTGGCCGTCGATTATCCCACCGACCCGAGCGTGCTTCTGTTACGGGGTCATATTTATTGCTATGGGCTACACCGCTATGGAGAAGCGCAAGAACAATATCGCGCAGTTTTAAACGCCACTGCGGATCCAGAATTTGTCGATTTTGCCCACAACGGCCTCACCTACGCCGAAGAACAGTCTGCGGTTGGCGGTACTACGGGGTCTGATTATGCGATCGCCGATGACTTCAATGAACCGGCTGACAACGATGCCATGACAGGCGATATGTCAGGACCGGAGACTGTCTACAGCGACGAAACTGGCAATCAAGAAGATATTTTCGATGATGATTTCACCGAATTCAATCTCGAAGCTTCTGACGCTGACCTAGATTTGGACGCCGATTCTTCCTTTGATAGCCCGTTTGCCGCCGCTACCAATGAGACGACATCAGCTGCCGTAGATACTGCCGATCCCTTTGCCATGCCTGATGACACGGGCACTGCAGCAGCCAACAATTCATTTGAGAATATTGACAATCCTTTTGGCAGTGATGCCGATTTAGCGGAACTGGACATGCCAGATTCAGGGATTGCAGATGAAGATCCCTTCTCGGCTTTTGAAAATTTAGAAACTGCAGAGACCGATCCAGAATCATTTGCTAATCCATCTAGTATTGACTTTGAATCAGCGCCAACGCAGATGGAAAATTTGCCCGATGAATCAGACTATGCGGCAGCTCCGGCTGAGATGCCGTTTATTGATGAACCTGACGAGCAAACTCTTTTTATGACCGAGCCGACTGAAGCCGGCTCGATGCCAGAGGCCGATTCTCCGGTCGCTGATGAGTTAGAAGCTTTTGCCGATGAAGGCTATCTGTCCAGCGAAACATCGACTGGAGAAACTTACGCTGATTTAAGCTATGCAGACAATGGAGCCGCCATTGTTGATGACAGCGCCAGTAGTCAAAGCAATGTGGATTTTTTAGATGATTTTGACGAATTTGATGATCTTGGCAGCATCCCCGACTTCGAGCTAACCGATAGCTCAGCTGGTTTCACTAGCCCAGCCACTGGGACTGCCGGCATTAACGCCAGCGATGATGCAATTGAATCCGATAGCTTCGGAGCTTCAGATTTTGCTCTGGAAGACGATGGTTCTTCAGCAATTAATGACGAAGAAATTTTCAGTATTTCCGGTGTTGCCGATCAGCTACCCGCCTTTGCTCAGGTAGATGAAGATGACACCAAGCCAGCATCTTCAGAACAAGGCGCGCTGGCTGTTTTAGAAAATGCCTCTTCAGGTACCAAACAAGTGATTGTGGCTGGGGCTGCCGGACTCGCTTCATTCATTACAGCGGGAGTCGTTTATTTCGTCGGCTCAACCGTGATGGCCGACCAAGAAATTCGACCCGTGCCGGCTGCGGCGATGTCCCTTGCAGCAGGAGTTGCCGGGTTCGGGACTGCCGCAGGCGTCGGCCATCTGGCCAATCGCCGCACTAAACAAGGGCTAGATGATTTGCAGACCCAATTTACAGCGGTATCTCAGGGCAATCTCAACGCCCGCGCTACGGTATATGCCGAAGATGATGCGGGCAAACTGGCATCTGGCTTTAATCAAATGGCGCGAGTAATTTTAACCACTACCAGTGAAGCGCAGCGAAAAGCTCAGGAACAGGAACAGGCAAAAGAAGACCTGCAGCGCCAGGTGATTCGCCTACTGGACGACGTGGAAGGGGCCGCCCGCGGCGACCTGACGGTAAAAGCAGAAGTGACGGCCGACGTGCTCGGAGCCGTTGCCGACTCTTTCAACTTAACCATTCAAAATCTCCAGGAAATTGTGCAGCAGGTGAGTGCAGCAGCCCGGCAGGTGAGTGCGGCTTCGGCAGAGAACGAAACCTTTGCCCGCAGCCTGTCGGCAGATGCACTACGGCAAGCGGAGGAGTTGGCGGTCACCCTGAATTCAGTACAGGTAATGACCGACTCGATTCAGCGGGTGGCAGAAAGCGCGCGCGAGGCAGAAGAAGTGGCTCGGTCAGCGTCGGCAACAGCGCTAAGGGGTGGCGAATCGGTGGAACGGACAGTGGCCGGTATTTTGGAAATTCGGGAAACGGTGGCGGAAACCACTCGTAAGGTAAAGCGACTGGCGGAATCTTCCCAAGAAATTTCTAAAATCGTGGCTTTGATTTCACAGATTGCTTCTCGAACCAACCTGCTGGCATTGAACGCCAGTATTGAAGCGGCCAGAGCTGGAGAAGCCGGTCGTGGCTTCGCAATTGTGGCAGATGAAGTGCGACAGCTGGCGGATCGTGCGGCCAAAGCTTCCAAGGAAATTGAACAAATTGTTTTACAGATTCAAAGTGAAACCAGCGGCGTGATGACGGCAATGGAAGAAGGCACGCAGCAGGTCATTGAGGGCACGCGCTTGGCGGAGCAGGCTAAGCGATCGCTAGAGGACATTATTCAAGTCTCTAATCGCATTGACGTCCTGGTCCGTTCCATTACCGCTGACACCGTAGAGCAAACTGAAACATCACGGACGGTGGCTCAGGTTATGCAATCAGTTGAATTAACCGCCCAAGAAACATCTCAGGAGTCACAGCGGGTGTCTACGTCTCTGCAAAACTTGGTTGGTGTAGCCCGAGACCTACTGACCTCAGTAGAGAGATTTAAGGTTGATACTGGGGAGGACATTCGCAATTGAGTCAAGCGCGATCGCCAGTAAGTTAAAGAGCCGTAACAATACCGGCAAATCACCTATTAAGATATCGAACAAGAGCCTACCGCTTGTTTTCAATATCTAGCCGCAGTTAGTATCGTTCGTCATTTCGACACATTTAGAGAACAAGCCCAAGGCACCAAACATCAGCACGAGGGGGGAAATTGTCCACCATGATGCCTGAACAACAGCAGAGGATTTTAGGATACTTCATTGAAGAAGCGAAGGATCACTTAAATACGATTGAACAAGGGTTGCTAAATCTGCAGGCCACGATTCAAGATCCAGAGCGCATGAGTGAAGTCTTCCGAGCGGCTCACTCCGTTAAAGGTGGCGCCGCCATGCTGAGTTTAGGCAGCATTCAGCAAACTTCACACCGCCTAGAAGACTATTTCAAAGATCTTAAAGAAGCGCCAACCACTCAGGTTGACCGCGACCTAGAAACAATGTTTTTGCAGATTTTCGACGGTCTGCAGGCCTTATTAGAAGAACTTCAGGGGCCATTTGGCTTGACTGAAGATAAGGCTCAGGAAGTGATGGCTGATATTGAGCCGGTGTTTGATCGACTCGAGTCCCACCTGAACGAGCTGGTCGCTATGGCACCTGCCGCAGCTCCTGAGCCTGCAGTACCCGTTCCTGCGACTACCAGCACTCAATCTCCTCGTACTGTAATCAGCAGTGAAGATAGTGCGCTGAAGCTGGTCTTCAGCAGCGATGTCCCAGGATATTTGCGGGAGATGCTGACTCTATTCAAACAAGCAGATACTGAAGCGAGTCGTTCCGCTTTGCAGGTCTGCTGCGATTCGTTGAAGCGAGTTGGTGAACAGTTCGACCTGAATCTTTGGTGCGAATTGACGGCGGCCGTACGGAAAGCCATTGGCAATCGAGAGCAGCTCTATCGTTCCCTGGCACCAGTTGTTATTAAAGAATTGAAGCGGGCACAAGAGCAAGTTTTAGCCGGGCAAGCTAATGAGATTGTAGTCTCCCCTGAGTTAGAAGCACTCTTGCCGATACTGGCAGAACCGGATGTGGAAGTCGGCGACATCGATTCGCTGTTGGATGATGCTTTAGCTTCAACAGCGGAAGCAGATCTGAGCGACCTATTTGATACGAAACCGCAGCCAGCCGCTACGGATGCCAGTGCCGACGACCTGGATTGGCTTGATAGTGCTGCCGACGATCAGGCAACCGACGTCGATGATTTGGCTGATTCCCTCTCAGTCCTATCCGATGAATCTTTGGCCAGTGGCGCCCCGCCCCAAGAACCGACCGTCGGAGCAGCAGAGTTAAACAGCCTAGCCGACTTGTTTGAAGGGGAAGTAGCAGAACTCGATTCTCCCTGGGATGAAATTTCTGAAAGCGAAGCAGCGATCGCGGATACTCCCAACCCAGATATTGATCCCAATAGCGATTTTTCCGATTTGTTAGACAGCTCTTTAGAAGCGGATGACGCTGCGGCCAATAATGACTTCGCTGATCTCTTTGGTGAAAGCGAGAACGCCTCAGAAGCTGATGGACTCGGAGCCGTTAGTACTCCAACAGACGGCAATGATTTAGATGATTTATTGAATCTCTCTGCCGATGTACCAGAAAACGGTGCTGACGCCATCACCGATGACGGTTTAGAAGCGCTGCTCAATGGCTTTGAGGAGCCGAATGATGCCAGTACCCCAGACGACTTAGCGCTAAGTTTAGATTTAGAAACTGCTGCAGATGATGACGCTGGTGATGACAGCCTAGAGAGCAACGACTTTGATGTTCAGTCAGATGACTCGTCAGCCGCTGCCACAGTCACCGATGATTTTGACGATTTGTTTAGCCAGGATGACGCCGCAGTGGACGCTGCCGCAGTGGCTAGCGATGATGAGTCTTTGGGAGAGATTGGCGACCCCTGGTCGTCAGTGGAAATCACTGAGCCTGTAGAAGATAATGCAGCGCTTGATGCTTTGGATAACCTACAAGATGAACCGGAACCAGCCGACGCTTCGACAGCTGATGCAGCCGCAGCAGACTTCGATGATTTACCCGATTTGTTGGACGATTTCCCAGATTTATCGGATGTCGGTGATTCGGATGTCGACGATGAAATTGTTGCATCGCCACTGGTGACTGACAACGATTCTGGCGTGGTCGATGAGCAAATTGACGACGTTTTAGATGATTTATGGACAGAGACAGCAAGCGAGACCACTGCCGAAACAACGGCAATTGAGCCAACCGTCGCAACTGATAACTTAGCCTTAGAGCTCAGCGATTTGGAAACATCGGACGCTGGCACCGATGACCTCAGCGATTTACTGGATGAAACTGCATTCCCAGAAGATATCTCGTCTGAAGAGCTAACGGATGGCAATGCCGAGACCGCTGTGGATGCCGATGCACTCTTTGCCGATCTTGATGCGGATGCAGATGAAAGTAACTTAGAAGATCACTTTGGCACTGTCGAGGATGACGCCACAGTTTTGCAATTAGAAAACGATGAAATTCTCGATGAGGCTAATTTAACCGCAAACGATCAAGATAATTTAGACGCCTCGTTGATTGACAATACGGCAACTGAGTTCGGAGATGAGTTGGACGGTCTCGGCGACTTCGATTTGACTTTCGCTGACGAAGATGGCGCTGCGCTTTCTCTAGAATCATCAGAAAGTCTGGAAACCGATGCCGTAGCTGCTGAAGCAAGCCTGCCTGATATCGCTACCGAGCAGGTGCTCAATATCGCTCAGGCGGCGTCAGACGTAACCGAGAGTGTTGACGATGACTTTTTTGGCATCACAGCCGACGAACCAGTGCGTGAACCAGCCACTGCCGCCGCCGATGATATCGATGAGTTCTTTTCGACGCCGGAGCCAGCCACTGAATTGACGGTGGATGTGCAGGAATGGTCTGAAGTTGAGGCAGAAAGTGCTGAAACAATCGCAACAGAGGCCGCGATTGCTGACCTAGCAGAATCTCCTGCTGCTGTCGATGAGGCATTTGATACTGCGGCTGAGTCTTCTTGGTCTGAAGCGATCGACGAGAACGATCGTGATATTTCCTCCACTGAAAGCGATCCCAATCTTGCCTTAAGTGATGACCTAGACGAATTAGATCTAGGCTTTGACAATATCGAAAGCCCGAGCATTAGCGATACTCCCGATTTTTCTCCCCATGCAAGCGATGACATCGATGTCGCGGCTAACGATATCGCAGACTTTGACCTCGACTTTGATGCCGGCAGCGACATTAATCCAGACGCCAATGAGCTAGATGACGTGGATTTAGACTTTGGCGCGGCTGACAGCGCTGCCGACGAGAATGATCTTGATCTTGACCTCAGCTTCGATGAAGCCAGCGACACCAGCTCTGACATCGATGATCTAGGCGATCTCGATCTGAACCTTGATGTCGCTGACAGTGCTACTGACGATGAGCTTGACTTGGACTTTTCCACCGCTGAGGACGCTGAGGTTAATGCCGGCACTGATGACTGGGGCGACCTTGACCTGGAGTTTGATGATGCAGCAGCGATCGCGGATGGCGGGGATGCCAACCCTGGCGACTCTGAACCAGATTTAGAGAGTCTCATAATAGACGCTGTAGATGCTGATAGCAGCGACGCTTTTACATCTGATGACATCACTTTTGATGATCTCGATGCCATGTTGGAGGAGCCCTCTGATGTAGGCCTAGAGGCTAATAACGAGGAATCAACGAATACCCATGAATTCGATGATCTCGACGAGCTGCTGAGCGATGACGCCCCTGCCGAAAATTTCGTCACTGATATCGACAATTCAGTTAACGAGAGCCCCGTTGATTTTAATGATCTCAACGAATTCATTAGTCATGACGAGTCGATGCCCGCCGCCGACTCTCTTATGGACGATGCCCTGGGCAGCAATGATTTTGGCGACCTAGAAAAACTACTGGAAGAAGCTGATCAAACCCTTGGCGGCAGTGCTTCCACCATCCGCGCTGGTGGTCCCGGTCGCTCAACCCGCAGAGTCGGCGGCATTGTCGATCAGACCATGCGGGTTTCGGTAAAGCACCTAGACAACCTCAACAATCTTGTCGGAGAACTGGTTGTCAACCGGAATTCCCTAGAGCAAGACCAAGAGCGGTTTCGCCAGTTTCTCGATAATTTATTGTTTCAGGTGCAGCAGCTCAACGACGTCGGTCAGCGTATGCGGGACCTTTATGAGCGATCGCTGTTGGAAAGTTCTTTGCTCGCTAGCCGGCAAGCGTTTCAAAGCGGTGGCAGCACTCGGAGCCTAACTCGAACGAGCGGTAATGGCGATAACCACGCTACTGGGGCCGACTTTGATGCCTTAGAGATGGACCGATTTACCGGTTTCCATACGCTGACGCAGGAAATGATTGAGCTGATCGTGCGCGTGCGAGAGTCATCGTCTGACATTGCCTATACTGTCGAATCGACCGATCAGATTGCCCGCCAGTTTCGTCAAGTCACCACTCAGCTGCAAGAGGGCCTAAATAAAGCCCGAATGATACCGTTTGCTCAAACAGCTGATCGGCTACCACGAGCCGTCCGCGACATTTCCATCAAGTGTGGCAAAGAAGCTCGTCTAATTGTAGAAGGTCGCGACACACTGATCGACAAGATGCTGCTTGAGCGGCTGTACGATCCCATGACCCACTTGGTCAATAATGCCATTACCCACGGCATTGAATCACCGGAAGAGCGCGCGGCCATTGGCAAACCCCGAGAGGGCACCATTACCGTTCGCGCCTTCTATCAGGGCAATCAAACCGTTATTTACATTGAAGATGACGGCGGCGGCATCAATGCTGACATCGTTAAGAGTAAGGCCATCCAGCGGGGGCTGATTACTCAAACTGAAGCCGAGAACATGAACATGCTGGAAATCTACGAATTACTATTTCGTCACGGTTTCAGCACCCGCGATCAAGCTGACGATTTTGCCGGTCGTGGGGTGGGCATGGATGTCGTCCGCACCGCCTTGTCAGAAATTCGCGGCTCCATCAACATTGATTCAGAACTAGGCAAAGGCACTAGTTTTACCATTCGATTACCATTAACTCTCAGTATCTCCAAAGCGCTGAGCTGTCTGAATAATCAGGCTCGCATCGCCTTTCCTATGGATGGGGTCGAAGATATGTTTGACGTGCCCCGCGATCGCATTCACACCAACGAAGAAGGCCATTCTTCGATTCAGTGGCGGGATATGACCCTAGGTTTTCAGCCTCTGTCCGAACTGCTGCAATTTAATCGATCGCTGGGGCGCGGTCGCGTTTATGGCGGCAGCCAAGACGACGACATGGTTTCAGTGGTTGTCCTACGTAACGCCAATACCTACATCGGCATCGAAGTCGATCGCGTGTTGGGCGAGCAGGAAATTGTTATTAAGCAAATTGAGGGCCCAGTGCCTAAACCCATGGGCATTGCTGGAGCTACCGTGCTCGGCGATGGTCGGGTGATGCCCATTGGCGACGTCTTAGAACTCATTGACATCGCTCAGGGTCGCGTGCGCCGTGAAGCGGGCTCTTCTCTCTGGTCGCAGGTAGAACTACCGCCGCAAGAGGAGGAAATGGTCAAG
Source organism: Cyanobacteria bacterium P01_C01_bin.120 (assembly GCA_039027715.1). Taxonomy (GTDB): domain Bacteria; phylum Cyanobacteriota; class Cyanobacteriia; order Phormidesmidales; family Phormidesmidaceae; genus Halomicronema. The sequence goes on along the minus strand of JBCCJU010000034.1, from coordinate 24,546 downwards.
ACCGAACCGACGGTCCTGATCGTAGACGACTCAATTACGGTACGCGAGCTGCTGTCCATGAGTTTCAATAAAGTGGGCTACCGAGTGGAACAGGCTCGCGATGGTCAGGAAGCATGGGAAAAAATGCGATCGGGTTTGCCTTGCGACTTGGTGTTCTGCGATATTGAAATGCCCCGCATGGACGGTCTAGAACTGCTGTCCCGCATGCAAAAAGACAACATGTTGAAGCAGGTTCCCATTGCCATGTTGACGTCTCGCGGTGCCGATCGCCACCGACAAATGGCCGTCGATTTGGGAGCTAATGGCTACTTCACCAAACCCTATCTGGAAGAAGCTCTACTCGATGCTGCTCAGCGCATGCTCAAAGGCGAAGTCCTGATCAATCAGTCCACCGAAGAAGGTGAATAACTTTAGCGCTGACGCCTGACGTTCTAAAACGTTCTAAAAATTAGGGTGAGACAATGCTTTCTTCACCCTTAAATCTACAAATCCTCCACCTGCTGACCAGAAACCACGGGCGCAGTTTTGCGCAGTTTCAGATCAGGGTGATCGCCCTCGACTTGACCCACATTCCACTCATTACGGAAGAGCAGCACTGGCCGACCCCAGCTATCCTTTACTGCCGTAGTGTTGAATAAACGCCCGGCCTTTTCCAGAGCTTCCCAGCCGCCCTCTACCCAGCGAGCCACGCTGTAAGGCAGCGGTTCCAGCCGCGTTTCCACGTTGTACTCATTTTGTAGCCGAAACTGCACCACCTCAAACTGCAACTGTCCGACAGCGGCCAAAATCGGGTCACGTTTGGACTCGTCAGCCGAGAACATAATTTGCACCGCGCCTTCTTCCCGCAACTCCGTTACGCCCTTGTGAAACTGCTTAAATTTAGAAGGATTCGGGTTTCTGAGATAGGCAAACAGTTCGGGTGAAAAACAGGGAATACCCTCATATTCCAGCTTTTGACCTTGATAAATCGTATCGCCGATCGCAAATACTCCCGGATTATTCAAGCCAATCACGTCGCCAGGATAAGCCTCCTCCAGCGATTCTCGTCCTTGAGCAAATAGCTTTTGAGGATGCGAGAGTCGAACATTTTTGCCCGATCGCGCATGGTTGACCACCATATCTTTCTCAAACTTACCAGAACAAACGCGGATAAACGCCACGCGATCGCGGTGCTTTGGGTCCATATTGGCCTGTAGCTTGAACACGAAGCCACTAAAGTCTTCGCTTGTCGGCTCAACTTCGCCTTGGGTACTGCTGCGCGGCGTCGGCTTCAGCGCATAGTCCAAAAAAGCATCCAAAAAGAGCTGTACGCCAAAGTTGGTCATCGCACTGCCAAAAAAGACTGGTGAAAGCTGTCCTGCATGAATGGCATCAATATCCAGTTCAGATCCCAATTCCTCAATCATCTCCAGCTCTTCTTTGAACTGATAGTAGAGTTCCTGATCGACCAGCTCTTCAATCCGGGGATCACCCAGCTCCACAATAATTTTGCCCGCTGCCTTGCTACCGTGGGCGGTACGCTCAAACAAATGAAATTGTCGAGTGCGGCGATCAAACACGCCTCGAAACTGTTCGCCCATGCCAATTGGCCAGTTCACAGCGTAAGTCGCTAATCCCAACTCCTGCTCAATTTCGTCCAGCAGTTCCAGCGGGTCGCGGGCTGGCCGATCCATCTTGTTAAAGAAGGTGAAGATGGGCAGCGATCGCATACGGCAAACTTCGAATAGCTTGCGCGTTTGCGGCTCCAAACCTTTAGCCGCATCTTCCAACATCACCGCATTATCAGCAGCGGCTAGGGTCCGATAGGTGTCTTCACTAAAGTCTTGGTGCCCCGGCGTATCCAACAGATTGACCCGGATATCCTGATAATCAAACTGCAGGACCGTCGAAGTAATCGAAATGCCCCGCTGCTGCTCCATTTCCATCCAGTCAGAAGTGGCGTGCCGCTGAGCCCGACGGGCCTTCACAGCCCCGGCTTCATGAATCGCCCCTCCATACAGCAACAGCTTTTCGGTCAGGGTCGTTTTACCGGCATCGGGGTGAGAGATAATCGCAAAGTTGCGGCGCTTCTCCACCTCTTCGGTTAAAACTTCTGGGGAAACGGAGGTTGTTGCCATATAGTTGCGCAGAGCGATAGAAGAACTAATACTTTTATTTTAAGTCAAGCGATCGAGCAGAGTACATTCCAGTTCTGCAGCATGGCTGACGCCAACGCTAGCCGCGCCGCGCTAGTCACCGTTGCCGATTGAGCAGCAGTGGGCAATCGAAGTGCTATTGCCAAAACTAAAAGCATCAAAATTGCTAGCGAGAATGCTGCAGCCGTCTATAGCGACGCAATCGCAATTGAATGAAGCGATCGCGGCTCTCTATTAATTCGGGTTGTTTCACTCTTCAATCCGTAAACGTCGATTCCATAACCTCAAAACTGGGCAGCTATAGAGTCTCTCACGATCTACAAACATCGACGTATTACGCGGAAACTTTCTGTCTACTAACATTGTTATGCGCAAGTGTGCACAGTTTGACGTACTAGGAGAGGATAAATGATAGAAAGAATGGTGCCAGCGTTGTATGTAGAGGATTTGGGGGCCTCGAAGTCCTTCTATTACGACCTGCTTGGTTTGAAGCCATCTTTTGAAGCTGACTGGATTGTCCAACTTACAGATTCTGAGAATGAGGCAGTTCAATTAATTATTCAGCCGAGAAATCACGATCTTGTGCCAGCGGCATTCCGGCGTTCACCACAAGGTAGCAGTCTTGCCTTCGTTGTCCACGATTGTGATGCACTTTACAAAAAAGCTCAATCTATGGGACTGGAAATCATTCAAGAACCAAAGAACGAGTATTACGGCCAGAGACGCTTCTTAACAGTCGATCCGGACGGCATGCTAATCGATATAAGTTCAAACTGTAATCCGTCACCTGAATTCATGGAGAAGTATTTTGGGTCACCAAGCGCATAACAAGGCGGTCAAATCGGACCCACTAGACTCCGCATCAAAGGCACAGGCTTCCCCGTTTTGTGCGTCTTTGCAGCTCCACTATTGCGTCACTTACCTTGGTGTTATCTACTAACTATCGAAAAAGAATCTAAGCAAATCTCAGAAATCGCTCACTCAAACAGGGTCACAATTTGTCGCACAGCGGTTTGGGCAGAATAGCTAACGCCAGCGGTGCCTTCGCCGGGGTGAGTGCAATCACCGACGAGCCAAAGATTGGAGATAGGCGTGCGGTTAGCAAAGCCAAAGGGACCAAAGGTGCTGACACGCATACCCAAGCCACCAACCGCGCCGCGATCACGTCCGGTAAAGCGCTCAAACGTGCGCGGGGTTCCCGCTTCTACATGCACCAAATGCTCCGATCGCAGGTCAAAGAATTCACCGAGTCGAGCGATCGCTGTTTCGGTATATTTCTGCTTGAGCGCATCATAGCTGTCTGCCTGCTGCCATTGACTCAGATCAGTAAATGAAGAGGCAATGATCGTGGCTTTGCCGTCTGGGGCGCGGCCATCTCCCGGACGACTCACAGAAACGAACAGCGAATTGTTTTCGCCAATCGGGCCATCGTAGTCGTACAAAAACTGCAGGTGCGGCGGGCAGTTCTCAGGAATTGCGGCCTGGTCAACTCCCAGATATACGACAAATGCCCCGGAGGAATCTTCCAGCTTGTCCACTCGCCGACGATAGCCTTGAGGAGCGCGATCTCCCAGCAGCTGCACCAAATTTTGCACGGTGACATTGCCAACGACGATATCCGCCGATTCCGTCCAGGTTTTGCCAGTTTTCTGGCTGCGTACTGTCACACCCGTTACCCGATTATCCTGCATCTGGATATGCTCAACGCTGTGACGCATCAGTAATTTACCGCCATCTCGCTTTAGGGCAGCCACCAGGCGATCGCTCAGCACTTGCATACTGCCCTCCAGGTGAAACAGTCCTTTGGGTGCTTGCGAAACCCCCAGTGCCGTCGCCGCGTACAGCAGCGCCGTCTCGTTCGCACCCACTTGAGAATAAAGCTTGAGCTGCATGTCGAGAAACGTTTTGAGGCGGCGATCGCTATACAGTCCAAACGCCTTCAGCAGTTGCCCCACAGTGGAAAATGTGAAGGGAGCGGTAACCAGCGTATCAGGGCGCACCGCCGACACCAGTTGCCAAACATCCCAAGCATTACGAGGCGGCAGCACTGGCTCTCGCCCCTGAAACCGCCAGCTCGCCTGAAACAGCGTGTTTAATAATTGCCAAAATGGTTCGCTATTGGGGAACTGACGTTGGCGCTCCGCTTTCCAGGCCGTGCGATCGCGCCATACCGAAATGGGCTCAGTTTCTCCCGGCAAATACACCGCACAAGCAGGATCACAGGGCGTCGCCATCGGCAGGGGAATCTCTAACTCCGCAAAAATCTCGTGGTGAATACCGTCAGGCTCCAGTCCCGCCACTTGAGTCGCACCCACGTCAAATGTGAAACCGCGCCGCTTGAAGGTCGAGGCACAACCCCCCGGCACTAAAGCCTGATCAAAGACCATCACGTCATAACCACGATGCGCCAGGAGAGCAGCAGCCGTAAGGCCTCCGATACCTGCACCGATTACAACCACTCGCTCAGCTTGGGAATGCCCAACCACAATATTTACATTCTGTTACGTCTTTTCATAGTTTAGCCTTTTATTGGCAGCCGCGAGCTTGGCGCCTAGTGATTGGGCAATCCGTCACTACTGGAAGATTCAACACTTCGCGAACAAGAATTATTGCTGCCAATTTATAAAGTCTAACTAAATGCCATCAACAGCAGTGGCAAACCTAAGATGCACGCCGCAGAGCTAAGGGATCTGCACTTAAATAACCCACCTAAAGCACAAAGTGGCTGTAAGGGTTTGGCAGTGCCAAACCCCAAAGACTGAATACGCTATTTTCAGGCAACTCCCTAATTACCATCGACAATTTTTTAACTATTGAAACTTGACCGCTGACTGCGTTTTTTTCAGTTCTTTCAGCTCTTTTTTCGTTAGCCTTCCTTGAGAGCTTTCTCCCGATTGAGACTGCTGCAGTCGTTCTTGACGATCAATATCAGGTAGTTTCAAGACAATACCAGCCGCCAACCAGTAATACACATTGACTGGGTCAACATCTAACGGATAGTAGTAAGGAAAATAGCTAATAAACAAGACAAAAACAAACATTGAAGCGCCATAGCCGCGCAGATTCGGATCTTTAATACTGCGATATGCTCGAAAACAAGCTATTAACAGAGCAGTGTAAACTGCAAACATCGAAATCAAGCCGATGACACCCGTCTCATAGAGCACTTTAGAGTGATAAGTCTCGACCAATACAGTCTCACCAAAGATACGAGCAGCGTTGGTGGCCCGACCAACACCTCGTCCTAGAATGCCTTGTTGAGAATCCATCGCCCACTGCAACTGGTGGAAAATAAAGTCCTGAGGCGGCGCTGCGCTCCAGCGACTTTGAAAACTCTCCAACCGCTCGGCAACTACATCGGGATACTGTGTAGCGGCAAATCCTAAAGCTAAAAATAGGACAACACCGATAGGTAAAAATAGCTTCAAGTTAGCAACCTGCCCCGTCATAATTAATAACAAAACAATCGTAAAGGGGACTAGGGCAAGGGCAATTCGCTGTCCTGAAACTAGAGCTAATGTGAATACCATGCCCATAGCAATCAGCCCAATAATTTTCCAGATCAGCGTCCGATCATTAAAGGCGGTGCCAAAGGCAAAAAATGCACTAGAAATTAAAAACCAACCCCACTGCCAGGGTGCAACAAAAGTTCCTGGCAACCGAATTTGACCTTGGGAAGGAGCATACAGAAGTGATCCTCCGACAAAGCATCTTGCATCCAAAGATGCTTTGAATAAATCTTCCCCCTCACCCACAGTACCAGGACAGATGCCAGTTCTCAGCATCATATACTGCATGAAGGCTAGGCCACAGCAAATAATAATTAGTACGACTTGCGATCGCAAAATAAAGTACAAATCTTTCTTAGTATTAATTAAGTAGTAAATACAAGTAATTAAAAGCAGATAACCAACTTGCGCCTTCAATCCCAAAATTCCCAATAAAATTGGCATCTCGCCTTCAGCTGAAAGCTGCTGCGAGCCATTCACAAACAGCATGACTGCCATTAAGTAAGTTGCATAGATAGTTAAAGGAATTTTGATTGCAGGAGGGATAATCAGCGGCTGCTTATATTTTTGACAAAACAGAAAAACCGCTATCAAAGCGGGAAAGAAAATTGCATCTTTCGCCAACTGAAGGATTGAGCTACCTCCCAACGCATACGTGACCGTACCACTAAACGGCAGATAGAATACGAATCCATAAATTGCATAACGCGGAAAGCGAAAGGAGAGGGCCAGACAAGCAGCCCCAAATGCTCCAGCAACGCCCAGTTTAGGCTCAGCAACTACACTACCGATTACCGCCAAAATTGTGCAAACAATGACAACGGGAATCACAAAGGATAAAACCTTTTGTCGAATTTTAGCTTTCTCTCGGGCAATTTTTCGCTGCTCTTTACGCGAAAGCACTGGCTGAGAATCATTGGCTGATTTAACAGCCTTTTTGCGCTTTTTTTTAGCCTTACTCTTGGACATTAGTAACAAGCAGCAGTAACGATAAAAAATCCAATTAGTATTAGGTAAAGAACGGCCATTATTCGGACTTAATTTCTACCAAGCCTTACGCAGTAGAATCCAAATTTTAGCTCTCTAGTCCTCAATTTCAGGAAATATTGAATCTGATTTTTCTTAGAAGCTGAGAAATCAAAGAGCAATTACGTGCATCAATCCTAGTGGCCTTTTTCTTAAAGCAAGCACATAGTCAGACAGCTTTTAGAGATACAGGCATGCTGCAGTAGGCGTCTCTACAGTTCACAATCAAGAGAGCATACAACTAATTTTCCCACCCTCGCGGTAATACTGACAGGAAATATTGACTCTGTAGATTCTTTACGAGGATTTGACGGCAAACCCGCACATATTCTTCGCAACAGCATTACCGATTTAAGCAATTGGGAATATCATCACAGCCGCCAGGAACAGTGGAGCGAGTCTTTTCGCCTCCCCAGCGGCAAAAATATTCGCGCTGCTCTTCTGATAAGCGTTTCACGCCCGATAAATCAGCTTCTTCTACGACTGCGCCCGTATGCTGTCCCGTCATAAAGTCCGGTGACTCAAGGCGGCTGCGAGGAGAAGCTGATTGCACCTGACCAAAGAAGAGGGTAGCTCCCATCAGGTCTGCTTCCACTAAGGTGGCCTGATACAAAATAGTGCGTACAAAATTCGCTCTGACCAGGTCACACCGGCTGAGATCAGCTCGAATTAAATTGATATCGCTTAAATCAGTCCAGCGAAGATCACTGCCGGCTAAGTTGGCATTGGCTAAAATCGCTCCCAAGTTGATGACTCGGATACCGTGTTCTCGATCTTCTGCATAGCCACCGCGGCCATCTAAAATCGGCCGGCCCAGGTGCTCATCGCGCTGTAGTGGAGTCAGCAGACGCGATCGCGACAGAAAGCGAATCACCTTTGCTTTGCCAGGAGCATCAATACTGGTAAGAATGGCCGACGTTCTGGCTTCCGCAATAATGCGCTCTTGTGGCCAGTCTTCAAGCAAGCCTTCATCGTCCAACACCAGATCAGAAATGCCTTGAAAGTAAGCATCGATTGTCTGCTGCTGAGTGATGCGATTTTGCTGCAGAGTTAAATCGCGAGAAATGATGTACTGCCGCCAGGCAACAAATAAGGCTAGCAGCGCGACAAAAATTTGCCCGATCGCACCCAAAAAGTCGCCAAAAGAGCCCAAAATATTCCACGGTAGGGTTAAAGCCCAAGTGCGGATAGCTTGGTTAATCCCGATAGCTTCAGTCAGCCCAAAGAGCCCAACTATCGACGCTGGAATGGCAATCAACAGCGATCGCTGCTGCGCTGATAATTCACTGATGACATAAGCCAGAGATGGCGCCAGCAAGCCCCAAGCTAAAGTTAGCGTTAATAGCGCCCCAATCAGGGTGAGCCACGACAAATTAAAGCCAAATCCTAAGAAAACTAACGCAACAGCGCCAAGAATAACCAGCCCTGCCGGAGGACTTTGAGATGCTTGAGTGGGTGCAGCCGCCTTTTCTTCTTGATCAGCGACGGCTGTTAGCGACGGCGATCGACCGTTTGCGGCTGAGTCTAATGCTGACTCAGACACAGTATTCTCTGACACTGGCGGAGGTGCAGCCGCAGCATCTGCTCCATAGGCCGTCGAGAGGTCGGCACTTTTGGCAGGTGGCGCGGCAGCCTTAGACTGTTGGCTGCTAGATATGTCATTTTCGCCATTCAGCTGAGAATCAGAACTCATGGGACACTAATCCTTTGCGCAAGCCAGATTCATCGCTCAATGTAGCCTGATCTACCAGCATTGGACAATGTACCCGCTATCAATTGGGTCATCCTCAAGATAGATAAATTTAAGTCATTGATATGAAGTCATTATTGATTACGGGCATCAGCGGTCTATTGGGAGGACATTTTTGTCATCACGCAAAAGCCGGATGGCAGCTATGGGGCACATATCACCATCATCCCGTCATGACACCCTATGTCAAAGCCTTACCGCTAGATCTAACCACGCCTGAGTCCATTCATGCCGTTTGGCAGCAGGTGCATCCCGATGCAGTAATTCACACTGCAGCACTCTCAAAAGCCGGTATCTGTCAGCAGCAGCCCGAGCATAGCCATCAAATCAACGTTGCTGGGACGCTGGCTTTAGCGCAGCGCTGTGCTCAAGCTGAGATTCCCTTTATTTTTACTTCCACCGACCTGGTATTTGATGGCACAGCAGCTCCTTATTCGGAAAGCGATCGCCCCAACCCCATCAACACATACGGCGAACACAAAGCACTCGCTGAGGCACAAATTTTAGCCTGCTATCCGGCAGCAACCATTTGTCGTCTGCCTCTGCTGTTGGGAGCAGCCACTGCCACTGCTCAAAGTTTTATACAGCCACTGTTACAAGCGATAGCAACACAAACCTCTCAAACTTTATTTACAGACGAAATTCGGACTCCAGCCGCAGTCAGCGATGTCGTTCAAGGTCTATATCTCATTCTGGATCAAGGTGTCACTGGTATTTGGCATCTAGGCGGTTGTCAGCGAATCAACCGCTATGAGTTAGGGTTGCTAATTGCCGAAAGCTTCCAATTTTCTCCCGCCTCTTTACGACCAGGACAACAGTCCGAAGTCAATCTCACTACTCCTCGACCGCCAGACGTTTCCCTCAACAGTCAAAAAGCGTTTGCTCTGGGTTACAGACCACAACCGCTAGAACAAGCCCTAGCAGCGATCGCTCACACCACTGCATAAATTGCCGCGTACCGTGTCATCTCCCTATCCTGCTACCTCACGCCATATCTAGCGCTGTTTTCCTGGCTATATCATCTTTGTAACGCTCCAGTTGGAGTGCCAGTTTATAGATTTCTCACAGCATTTTTGCAGCATCGCCGACAGTAGATCGAGTACTCTAGTAAATCCAAGCTGCCTGTTACATCATTTGCACTCTGTTGATAGCAATGGCGTGATGATGGCAAGACTGCCTGTCGATGACACTTATCGATTTTCATGGATATATCCACAAATACCGTCTACCCAAAGCTTTTGCGATCGCTCATGCGGCTTCGCCAAACTGGCCTAGTCATGTTGTAGGGCTCAATTAGTAGCGCGATCACAGGTTTAATTCCCCCAGTCACAAACGGTAGAGGTCACTGTGGAAAATTCACTGGATGATATTTGGCAAAAAGTCTTAGCCGAGCTACAACAGCAGCTTAGTCGTCCTACTTTTGAGACTTGGATTAAGCCTGCCCGGGCTGAAGCCTTGTCTGAACAGGCCCTAGTTATTTCAACGCCTAACCCATTTGCTCGCAACTGGCTGCAGAAACATTATTTCGGCACTATTGCTGGTGTCGTACAAACTATCTTAGGCCGAGCTGTAGACGTAAAATTTGTAGTCGAGCCGGTTGCCAACAGCGACGGCACTTTTACAGAAGGACTGCCTGCCGCCGATCTTACCTGGCCTGCCCCTACCCCTGCCGCCGCCGTTGAAGCTAACGGGAATACTCAGAATCGCGAAGCCAGCCTGAATCCTAAAGCTATTTTTTCGCGGTTTGTCGTCGGCGCCAACAATCGGATGGCCCATGCAGCGGCTTTAGCCGTTGCAGAATCGCCGGGTCGTGAATTCAATCCTCTGTTTCTCTGTGGTGGAGTGGGTTTAGGCAAAACTCATCTGATGCAGTCGATTGGTCACTATCGCATCGAAATCGCAACTGCCGCCCGGATATCTTACGTTTCCACAGAACAGTTCACCAATGATCTGATCACAGCGATTCGCAAAGACAGCATGCAGTCCTTCCGCGACCACTATCGTCAGACCGATGTGCTGCTGGTTGACGATATCCAATTTATTGAAGGCAAAGAATACACCCAAGAGGAGTTTTTCCATACGTTTAATACTCTGCATGAATCGGGCAAACAAATTGTATTGGCGTCCGATCGCCCTCCCAATCACATGCCGCGCTTGCAAGAGCGATTGGTTTCGCGCTTTTCGATGGGGCTCATTGCCGATATTCAGCCACCGGATTATGAGACCCGCATGGCCATCTTGCAGAAAAAAGCTGAGTACGAAAACGTCCGGCTGCCACGTTCAGTGATTGAGTACATTGCGGCTACCTATACTTCTAATATTCGAGAGTTAGAAGGAGCACTGATTCGAGCGATCGCCTACACGTCAATCTCAGGGCTGCCGATGACCGTTGAAAATCTGACGCCCGTACTCAGTGCAACCGCCAATGAAAAGGTAGAAGTTTCTCCTCAAACGGTTATGCAGGTGGTGATTGAATTTTTCGGTGTCTCTGAAGCCGACCTCAAAAGCAGCTCGCGTAAGCGCGAAATCAGCCAGGCTCGGCAGATTGGCATGTATCTTATGCGCCAGCACACAGATTTAAGTCTCCCTAAAATTGGTGCCCTGTTTGGCGGCAAGGACCATACGACAGTTATGTATGGCTGCGACAAAATTGCCGAAAAAATCAAGCAAGATCCAACCCTGAATCAAACTGTGCGAGACGTGAGCGATCGCATCAATACGGCTGAATCATAACGGATTGTTCAGCAACTACCACCCATTCAGCAATCAAACGGCGCGAGCAGCATGCCTGCAATGTGTTTATCTTCAAACGCCGCATAGCCAATTTTTTCAGTTAGATAATTACCTTCAGTAGTTCTGTTGGGACAAACTGACGAGCCATTTAGCCAAATGCTGGATCTGCTTACTACTGAGTGCATTTACTTAAATAGCTTAAGCTGCATCTTCTAAAATCCTTATCATTAATCCTTATTATTTCAGCACTGGGAATTTTTCTAGGCTGCCATTAAAACAGGAAAACTTGAATTGTCAGATTCTCTGTAAAGAGTTACAACATTACCGCACTATGGCACTGTGGAAAAATATCGGCTGAATGTGGAAAACCTTGATTCTAAAGCCCGTTTTTTTCCACATTTTTGGGAGAGAATCAGCTCGGTATCAGGGCTGTGGAGAATTATGATTTTTGTCCACATCTTTTCCACAAGATTGAGGATGCGAGAACCCTTATATCGTGAGCGATCCCCGATTTCTCCACAAATTCCGCAGGGTCTATTAAAGCTACGATCTAAAAAATTTGTTTTAAATCAGTTCAATTTCAATCCATAACTTTCAACAAAAGCAAGGGTGATACGATAAGCATCCGTCCTACATGACATCGGTATGTTTAGTTCGGACATACCAGATTCAATCGCTTTTCCAGTCTTCTCTCAATCGCTTATGAAATTTGCTTGTCCTCAAAATGAGCTAAATGCTCAGCTCTCACTTGTGAGCCGTGTTGTTCCTGCAAGACCTAGCCGACCTGTCTTGAGTAACGTACTGATTAAAGTAGACGAGAAAGCTCAGCAAATTACTTTGATCGGTTTTGATGAAACGATGGGGATTCAAACTTCTTTTAAGGCAGCAGTGGAGGAACCAGGCGAATTGACGCTGCCAGCTAAACTATTGGAAAGCATTGTTGCCCGCTTGCCGACAGAAGATATCGTTATTCAAGAAACTCAAGAAAATGCTGCTGTCACGATTACCAGCTCTTCTGGCGAATATGAAGTTCGCGGTTTGAGCGCTGAGGACTATCCCAGCTTGCCTGTTATTGAAGATGGTCAAGTGGCAGAACTATCTATCGAGGCATTGTTAGAAGGTCTAAAGGGTTCGCTCTTTGCCACGAGTGCAGATGAGACTAAGCAGGTGCTTACCGGCGTGCACTTGCTAGCTGAACCAGAAACCCTAGAGTTTGCGGCTACGGATGGTCATCGATTGGCTGTGGTTAAAACTAGCGATGAGTCAGCCAGTCAAGATGAGCAAGAAGCCAAGATGGACGTTACCGTTCCTGCAAAAGCGCTGCGAGATTTGGAACGGATGCTGCAAACCTACACATCTTCGGAACCTATCATCTTAAAATTCGATCGCACTCAAGTCGTCTTTGAACTGGGCGATCGCATCCTGACAACTCGCTTGCTAGAAGGACAGTATCCGAACTATCGACAACTGATTCCTAAGCAGTTTGAACGACAGATTACGATTGATCGCAAGCTGTTTAACGACGCCCTAGAGCGCATTGCTGTCTTGGCAGATCAAAAGAACAATATCGTAAAGCTCTCTCTGGATCCGGATCAGCAGTCGGTTGCCATCTCTGTGGAAGCTCAAGAAGTCGGGAGCGGTCGGGAAGTTGTGGCGGCTCAGGTGACGGGTGATGCTCTTGATATCGCCTTTAACGTGCGTTATTTGCTGGACGGCCTCAAAGCTTTGGGAACTAACGAAGTGCAGCTCCAGTGCAACACTGCAACCAGTCCTTCAATTTTTATCCCTTTGGGAGAGCTGCAGATGACGTATCTGGTTATGCCGGTTCAAATCAGATCCTAATCTTTGTCTGTCAATCAGGTGATTGCGCACAAAGCGTAGAGATAATGTTTGAAGCTGCTGGATTGGCTGAGCAATCGCCAGCAGGCTCTGGAAATTGGCTGAGCGATCGTGCAGCAACAACGCTCACTGATCCATTTGCAGCCATGAGCTATATCTAGAGCCTTGATAGAGCCTATTTTTCCATGTCATAGCTCTCCATGTTACGGCTAATACTTACTCTAAGCTTACGGTTTTCACAACTACTGTCCACGATTCTTGGAAACCCCTTACGAGAGCGGTACTTTATAGTGAAACAGTAGCAAGTAAATCCCTTTGAGATAAATTATGGTGTTATTTGGTTTTGGCAAGAAATTAGAGCTGCCGAGCCCCGATGAGGCATTGCCGGGTCGTAGCCAGTCGATGCCGGTGCCTGATAAGCACTATGTTAACGGCAATGCATTAAAGCCTCCCTTTCCTGAAGGCATGCAAACCGCTCTATTTGGCATGGGCTGTTTTTGGGGTGCAGAGCGTAAGTTTTGGGAAACTGAAGGCGTCTACGCTACGGCAGTGGGCTATGCGGCAGGTCAAACGCCAAATCCCACCTACCGAGAAGTGTGTTCAGGCATGACCGGCCACAATGAGGTTGTTTTGGTGGTCTATGATCCCGACGTTGTTAGCTACGAAGCCCTGCTTAAGGTCTTTTGGGAGAACCATAATCCGACCCAGGGTATGCGTCAGGGCAACGATACAGGAACCCAGTATCGTTCCGGAGTTTACACCTATTCAGAAGAGCAGCGTCGCTTAGCTGAAGCATCACGAGACGCTTATCAGAAGCGTCTGAAGCAAGAGGGCTATGGCACAATTACCACTGAAATTCTGGAAGCGCCTGAATTCTACTACGCCGAAGATTATCACCAACAGTATCTAGCTAAAAATCCTGGTGGATATTGCGGTCTAGGCGGCACAGGCGTGGCTTGTCCAATTGGATTGAGCGTTTAGGTTTTCACATGTTGTGAATCAATTGAAACCGAGCCTTCTACTCACAGATAGAATGCTCGGTTTTGTTATTTAACTGTCGAGTAAAAACGCGATTTTCAGAGGCCGGCGATCACCCGTCTTCGACGACTTGCATCTCAGGAAACATTCGTCAGGTTGGCCTCTCCCTGGACTGGCATGGAGCCTGTCTGTGAACCAGCAGATTCAGAATGACTACTTTGGCTGCAAAATTAGCTGAGCCATCACGGTCTTCAGGAGCTGTCATCATCAATTTTCAATAATTCCTGCAGCATCTCACAGATTTTGAGAGCAGTTGCTGGTGCCAGCAGTACGCCGTTGCGATAGTGCCCTGTCGCTAACAAGCCGTTGCGATATCCTGGCAGCCGCTGAATGACTGGGGCTGCCTGACCTTGAGGGCGAGGGCGTAAGCCATACCAAGTCGACAGAATTTTTGCCTCAGCCAAGATCGGGCAATAGTCTATGGCGGTTTGCCAGAGTGCTTCCAATGATTCTCGCTGTGGTTTGGGCGATCGCTCCTTTTCTGGGGGAAACTCCACTGTTGCCGCGATCGCGTACTGACGATTTTCTAGGGGTACCAAATGCACGTCGTCACCGTTGATCACAGGCTGGAAAGTTTCCCGACCCAGTGAGTGAGTTGTGCTTATGCGGATACCTTGGCCCAAGACGGGCAGCAGCGGCAGTTGCTGATTGAGCTGGCGCGTGAGCAGTTCGCTGCCCAGACCCGCCGTGATAATGACCCAGTCAGCCGGATATTCCTGGTCTGCTGTTTGCACAGACAATAAGCGATTTTCCTGCTGTTGAAACCCAGTAACGGCTGATCCTGAGTAAAGTTCGACACCTTGCCGCTGAGCTGCATCCATCAATATCTGAGTGAAAGCGGTGGGAGAGATTTGTAGGTCTTGCGGCGAATAGATTCCTGCTTGTACTTTTTCTGGACGTAAATGAGGACAGGCCTCTGCCACCTGATCGGGCGACCAAATTTCTAGCTGCCACCCCTGCCGCTGACGAATCTCCTGTAGCGATCGCCAGCGAGGCAGCAGTGCTTCATCAAAACATAGGCTGAGAATCCCTTGTGGGTTATGAGGTACGGGTTGACCCGTTAACGCTGTGAGCTCGGTCAGCAAAGTGGCATAGCGGCGAAGACTGGCTTCTCGTAGTCGCCAATTGCGGCCCTTTACCTTATGACTAATCACGCCCATCGCAATACCGAGCGCCGCACCAGTGGCGCCCTGAGCTGGTTGATTTTGTTCCAGCACGATAATGCTGTGGGTTGTCTGACAGCTCAGCTCATAAGCGATCGCTGCGCCCACAACGCCGCACCCAATAATCGCTATTCGAGCCACGTCAGTTAAGCTGTTTGACCGGGAATTAGAGCAATAAAGGCATCTAAATCGTCCAAAGCCTGTCGATATTGATTGCCTGCTTCAACCTGATTGTAGGCTCCTGCTGCAGCATCCAGTTTTTCTAAGTGCTTAGCTACTTCTTCGGCGTAATATTTTGCCTGTTTCGTATCCGGCGGTGATAGACGTATAGCTAACCGATTCAGTCGGACACGTAGTTCGCCCAGTGGTCCGTGAATGAAAGAACTAATGTTGACCCAGTCTTTATTTTGAATGAACTCTTCTAATTCTGGGAAAAGCACGCGTAATTCAGTTGCGCGGGGCGCCAAAATTTCAATTTGCGCCAACTGCTCATTGGTGTAAGTAGCAGGCCCAGAAACCTGTGCGCCACCGCAGCCCACTAAGCATGTAGCCACCAAGGCTAATATCACTCCCGTCAGCGATCGCCAGCGCAACTGTTTGATAAACCCAAAAATTTTCATGATCAATCCTTCGTCAACCTTTGCAAGTCTCACTCACTTAAATTCATCTTACTGCCTGCTTTGAAGTCAATAACCACCGACTTTTGACAGAATTTGTCGTGGCTGTGTTGTCGTAAAGTCCAGTGCATTAGTGGCACCGTGGTTCAATAGAACACAGCATAAGTTCAGTCAATCTTCGACATGTTGCCTAAAGACGACTTATTAAAGGCCGTAGAAAATCGGACGGTTATGACGCGGATACTTGACTTGGCAGACCAGGCAATTCGCACCTGGGAAATTGTCTTAACCGATTTTCTGTCACCGCCTGAAATGTTGGAAGCGCAGGAAATATTTCAGCGGCTGACGGAGGTGCATTTAGTATCTGCTGGCGGCTATCCGCAGGCAGAGCGTCAGCGAGCCGCGATCGCGCGCACTGATTTACCCTTAGAGGCAGTAGAAATTCCGCTGGCACTGCTGGACGTTTCCGGTAACTTTTTGTTTGACACCGCAACTCATCGAGATTTTTTGGGCGCGCTTTTGGGCACGGGAATTGTGCGAGACAAAGTGGGCGACATCATCGTTCTAGGAGAGCGTGGGGCTCAAGCGATTGTGGTTCCGGAACTGGTCGAATTTCTGGAAATGAGTCTGACCCAGGTGCGATCAGTATCGGTTAAAACTCGTTCTATTGACTGGAGTGAACTTCGTGTCCGTCAGCCAAAGAAAAAGGAACTGACCACGGTCGAAGCGTCTTTACGATTAGACGCGGTTGCCTCTGCTGGCTTTGGTATGTCGCGCAGTAAGATGGTGGACTTTATCAGTGCTGGCGATGTACGAGTCAACTGGAAAGCAGCGAAACAGGCCAGTCAAACTCTGACAGCTGGAGATTTGGTAGCTATTCGTGGCAAAGGCCGCTTAGAAATCGGCGATATCGCAGTGACTAAAAAGGAACGATATCGCATCCATCTCATTCGCTATATTTAACAGCGCCTTTCATCGTCAGGGAAAATTATTGTCAAGGGCTTGAGATTCCGACTTCGCCTCTGTAGACTCAAGACGCATTGCCAAAAAAAAGTCTATGGAAGAAGACGTAACCATATCACCTGTGGCGAAAGATATCTCAGCTCCCGCCGGCGCCGATATCTTACCGCCGGATGCCTACTTGACAGTGGATGATGTCCAAAAGCAAATTAAGCGATCGCGGGCTTCTATTTATCGCTACGCCAACACCGATCCTAAAGTGCTTAACCTTCCGTTTGAGGCAGATAAGCTTAATCCTGAAGTTAGGCGCGATCGTGATGAGCCTCTTTTATTTCATCCCCGCGAAGTCAGGCGCTTTGCTCAAGACGTGTTGGGACTCAATCCAACGATTACTGTGCAGCCTTCTGAAGAGACCACTACTCACGAAATTCTCAAGGCAATTTTGCTAGAGCTGCGGGCTATCCGCCAACAGCTAGAGTCTTCGTAAGCGATTTATGGCTCAATCTGCTGAAAATTTTCCGCATTGGGGAGACGTGCCTGTGAAGAAAGAGAAATGTTCGAGGCTGTCATTATCTAGCAGTCAAGTTCGATGCTAACAGTGATGTAGCTCTTAGCTGGGCTTGGGGTGCAGGTACGATTGTGCTTGTCTTTGAGAGGGTCTGCACGTCCTTGATGACTTGAGTTGGGATGCATGCCATATTTTTGCGGACTGCCGTGAATTATGTGGCTTAGCTCACAGCCCTTGTTTTGATGATTCGCTAAGATAATCAAATAGCCAAAAGTTGGGTTTCATAAACACCCTGAAGATTTTGTGGGTCTCATTGGAGACTTACGCTAGTCTTCAGACGGTTTATACTTGGACTTAACTTTTATAAAGAACACGCGTAGTCAACGACGTTTCAATTTAGGTATTGCAATCTCGCCTTTATGGAATCTGCTAGTCCTTCTGAGAACCCTCCGGAACCTCCGAGTAGTCGCTTTTCTCATTTCATTGGCACAGTGGTCGCGTTTATGACACTAATGCTGCCGCTTCTGGTGATCGCTCACTTTTCCACGGCTGATCCACCGCCGGCGACTTTACCAAGCTATCCGTTATCGCAAGCTCGTGAGTAGCTCGTAAGAATCTTCGTCGTTTCCTTACGAATAGCGCAGCATATTCGCCTAAAATGCTAGCGAAGCGTTGTGTTGCTTACGCTGTAGGGCTCATTTGGCAATCAGCAGGTTGAATCTAGCTGGCATGTTTAACTGCAGATATTTGTTCTTCAGAGTCTCTAATCAGGTGGGTTGCACAGCGCTGCCAAATTAGCGCTAAATATCATCTGGAGACGCTTTATGGATTTATCTCGGATTCCTGCTCAACCTGAGCCAGGGCTGATCAATGTGTTGATTGAGATTCCCGCTGGCAGCAAAAATAAATACGAATTTGATAAAGATATGGGAGCTCTCATATTGGATCGAGTGTTGTTCTCATCGGTGCAGTATCCCTACGATTACGGCTTTGTGCCCAACACCTTGGCAGATGATGGCGATCCTCTCGATGGCATGGTGTTGATGGATCAGCCGACTTTTCCGGGATGCGTAATCGCGGCTCGCCCTATCGGCATGTTGGAAATGATTGACGGGGGCGATCGCGACGAAAAAATTCTTTGCGTTCCGGCGGAAGATCCTCGCTATACCCAAGTTAGTTCTCTGGATGATGTCGCTGCTCATCGACTGGATGAAATTGCTGAATTTTTCCGCAGCTATAAAAATTTGGAGAAAAAAGTAACTGAGATTTTAGGCTGGCAAAACGTTGATAAAGTCAAGCCTTTAGTGCAGCAGTGCATTGATGCTGTCAAATAATAGTGATCCACTAAGTTTCGTAAGACTGTGGGGATGGGTATTCTATTGAGTGACATTGTGATAACTGGCTCTCTAGTGATAGCGGACCTGTGTCATAACCCGATAGGATATTTGCCTGTTCCCCACGGCTCAGCATTTCTTTAAGATTGGTTGATAAGTATTTAAGGTAAGCCAGTATTTTTAGGCGATAAGCGCTATTCAAAGACCAAAATTTCCTGAATATCCTGATAAATAGCGAAATATTTAGAAAAAGTAATCTTGGGGTTCCATCGTGGTGTTAGAAGCTTGATTCATTGGCGGTCGTCACTAATCCTGTGCCTATTTTTCTCTTCCCATTTGTCGTAACCCTATGTCAGATGCAGATGCGCCAATGTTGAATAATCTCAACACAAATCCTTCAGAGGTAGGGCAAGCTGCTCAAAGACCAGCAGTCGATTGTGAAGGCGATCGCTTGATCATAAAATTTTGGGGCGTCAGAGGAAGTGTGCCAACTCCAGGTGCAAATACTTTGCAATATGGAGGCAACACGGCCTGTGTTGAAATTTTACTGGCCGGTCATCGCCTTATTTTTGATGGCGGCACTGGCCTGAGAGTTTTAGGCAAACAGCTTTTGAAAGCTCAGTCGCCGATTACCAGCCACGTATTTTTCACCCACACCCATTGGGATCGTATCCAGGGATTTCCCTTTTTTGCGCCCGCCTTTGTCAAAGATAATCATTTTGATGTCTATGGCGCAGCTGCTGAGAATGGCGCATCCATTAAGCAGCGCCTAACGGAGCAAATGCTGCGCCCTAATTTTTTTATTCCGTTTCAGCACATGCTGGCTGACATGGACTTTCATAATATTGCTGCTGGCAAGATTATTCATATTGATGAAGATATTACGATTGAAACAATTGCTCTTAATGCTGAAACAGGAGCTCTAGGCTTCCGGGTCAACTATCGTGGTAAGGCTGTGGTGTATGCGACTGACAGTCTCAGCAGTGCTACAGGGCCGGACCCCAATCTGCTTTATTTGGCTCAAGATGCAGAGCTATTGATTTACGGTGGCACCTATGATGAGTCTGTACACACTTACACTGAAGACGCGTCATCTACTATTTGTGAGCAAAGTGCCACAATTGCTGAAAAAACTCAAGTCAAAGAAATGGTGCTGTTCCATCACAATCCTTGGCATGATGATGAGTATCTGGCCAATCTCGACGTTAATTTACATCAGCGTTGCCCCCGGCTACATTTAGCGCGAGAAGGCATGATATTGCATGCCTAAAGGTTTAAAGTTGACCATTAGCTGAGCTGGTCGGATGGCAACCCCTTGTAAGAGAAGATATTCGAGTTGACTGCTGGGGAGTGATTGATGCTTTAACGGCCAAGATATACTTGCCTGTAAAACGATAGCTTCAACAGCTTCAGCTATCCGCACTGCTGCAGTCAGTAATAGTGGCAGTCTAAGGGATCGGCACTTAAACAACCCACCTAAAGCACAAAGTGGCTTAAAAGGTTTGGCACTGTCAAATCCCGATGACTGGGTATTCTAGTTTCAAGTAAATCCCTAACCTACACCCAGAAGGCTCGCTATCGTTTTTCTGGCAGAACCGCCGATGCTGCCTATCGCGCGCTCAAGACTAAATCGCATTACTTTATAGTCATTAGTATTTCATCGTAGGTCATCATGTCGTTGTTTCTCGCGATCGCTGCAGTTTTGGGCGGGCTATCGGTTGCTGGAGGGGCCTTTGCCAGTCATGCCTTGCAAGAGCAGCTACCGGAAAAAGCGATTGGAGTATTCAATACTGGCATTCGCTACCAGATGTATCACGCTTTGGCGCTGTTGGTCGTCGCACTGCTGCTGAGCAACGCCAAGTCAGCGATGCCTTGGTTGACAGCCTCTGGTTGGCTATTTTTCGTGGGGATTCTGTTGTTTTCTGGCAGCCTTTATCTAATCAGTCTAGCCGGCATTAAAGCCTTTGGTCCGGTAACGCCGGTGGGGGGAGTTGCGTTGATGGCGGGCTGGGCCTGTTTGGCGATCGCGGCCTTCCGCTTACCATAGCTATTGATTAGAGGCGTCGCGAAGCCAGTCGTTCATTGAAAACTGAGGGCTGCCGCAAAAGAGACAAAAAAGCCCAGCATCGACCCGACAATCACTTGCACTGGCGTGTGTCCCAGCAACTCTTTTAGTCGATCTTCATTAAATTCTGGCTTCTCGCGAAACAGTTCATCAATAATTTGGTTCAAGATTTTTGCCTGTTTACCCGCGGCCTGCCGGACTCCTGCTGCGTCATACATTACAATCACAGCGAATACTGTTGTTACTGCAAAAGCCGGACTCGCCCAGCCCAAGGTTTGACCGATACAGCATGCTAGCGCCGTCACCAGTGCCGAATGGGAACTGGGCATACCGCCGGTTTCGACCAGTACACGTATATTAATCTTGCGATGCACAATCAACGCAAACACCAGCTTGAGAAACTGAGCCAAGAGGCAAGCCGCAAGAGCCACAATTAGTACGCGATTTTGCAAAATATCACTAATGTCTTGCATGGATTCTAGGGAAGTCATCAATGAGTCCGGTCAACAATAAAGTCTGCTAAAGCCACTAGCGGTTGGGCGCTGGTCCCGAAACTGTCTAGAACACTAGTTTTTGCTGTTCTAACCAGGGTTTGGGCTTGCTCTTTAGATGCCTCTAAGCCCCAAATGCTGGGATAGGTCACCTTTTGAGCCGCTAAATCTTTGCCGGCTGATTTGCCTAGTTCTTCGGATGTAGCAGTAATGTCGAGCACATCATCAATGATTTGAAAAGCCAGTCCAATGCAGTTAGCATATTTCCCCAATGTCTCTACCTGCGCTGTATCGGCACCGGCTAATACAGCGCCAGACGTTACGGCGACGCGTAGTAGCGCACCGGTCTTATGAGTGTGAATATAGTTGAGAGTGTCGAGGCTCACATCACTCATGCCCTCAGACGCCAAATCAACAATTTGACCGCCGACCAATCCCTGGGCGCCAACCGCTTTACCTAGATCAGCAATGACTCGTAGGGTTCTTTCAGGAAACGTCATTGGAGTTTGGGTGGCCACATGTTCAAAGGCGTAGGTCAGCAGTGCATCCCCCGCTAAAATCGCGACGTCTTCACCAAAAACCTTGTGACTGGTTAGTTTGCCGCGTCGATAGTCATCGTTGTCCATAGCGGGCAGGTCATCATGAATCAACGACATGGTGTGAATCATTTCTAAGGCGCAGGCGGTAGGCATGGCGGTTGATTCATCGCCGCCGATGAGCTCGCAGGTTGCTAGGCACAAGATCGGGCGTAACCGCTTGCCACCAGCGAGCAAAGAGTATCGCATCGCTTGATAAATACTTTCAGGGTATGCTTCGCTGATAGCAGCATCCAAGGCGGCTTCAACGCGCTGCTGGCGATCGCGCAAATAAGCTTTGAGGTCAAAGGTTGTGTCTGTTGAAGAAGTCATCACCCTACTCACATGCAACTGGTTTAAGACAAAAGTGCGGTTTCACTGGACAGAGTTGGCATCCGGCGACAATAGCTCAGCACTGTATTGTGCAATAGCATAGTTACGGTCATGGGACCAACCCCGCCGGGAACCGGCGTAATCGCTGCGGCAATTGAGCTAACCGCTTCATAGTCTACATCTCCAACTAGCCGATACTGTCCTTCGGTAGTTTCAATGCGATTGATGCCGACATCGATCACAATGGCGCCTGACTGTATGTAGTCTGCCGTTAGAAAGTGCGATCGCCCGATCGCGCTGACGATAATGTCAGCATTGCGAGTCAAGGCCGCCAGATCAGCCGTGCGGGAATGGGCAATGGTCACTGTGGCATTTGCCTCTAGCAGCATTAAGGCCATGGGTTTGCCCACTAAAATGCTACGGCCAATCACGACAGCGCGCTTGCCGGCAATCTCAATCTGGTTGGCTTTTAGCAACTGCATAATTCCCAACGGCGTACAGCTGCGTAGTCCTAACTCGCCTCGCAACAGACGACCCATGTTTACTGGATGCAGCCCGTCGGCATCTTTGTCAGGATCAATCGTGTTTAACAAGGTGACATCGTCTATGTGACTGGGCACTGGCAGCTGTAACAAAATGCCATCCACGCGATCGTCGGTGTTTAACTCCTCAATCAGCCCTGATAAATATGCGGGCGATGTTTCAGCCGGCAATTTTTGACCAAAAGAGGCAATGCCGACGCGATCGCACGCACGCTCTTTATTACGCACATAGGCGGCACTGGCGGGATTATCGCCCACCATAATGACCGCCAACCCCGGCGCCCGATTGACTGCAGGAGCCCACGCCTGAACTTTTTCCGCCAGCTGGGCTTGCATTGCCTTTGATAACGCTTTGCCATCCAAAATTTGAGTCATGGATTTCCTAAGTTACGCTGTTGATCAAAACGGATCGGTGCCTAAATTTATCCGAGTATTCGCAACGTGCAGTAGCAGCTAAGCTCAAAAGCTTTAGCAGCGTTTCACGAGGTCTAGTGTCTCAGATTTAGCGGTTACTTATTCCTACAAATCTTGCTCCTACAAATCTTATGCTTACGAATTAAAGATGCGGCAATTCTTACAGCGATTAGTTATGACCAGTGGGCTTGCTAGCACCGTTCTGATTATGGGGTGCGGCCAATCGCCCAATCTTGCGGTTAAACAAGAGCCCACAGGACTCAGGCTGCCTGCTGGCATTGCTCAAATCGCGCGGCAAACGATCGCGATTCAATCGCTGTCTGCTGAGCAAAGCAGCGATACTGTGCAAATTGCGGGAACCGTGATTCGTCAAGCTCCATTGCTCAATGGCTCGCTATATCAGGTGCAAGATGACACCGGTACTATTTGGGTAATGAGTGAAGCGTCATCACCGGAGCCATCGGCAATAGTGCGCGTGGTAGGCACTGTACAAGTGGAACCCATCAGGGTTGAAGGCATCGATATTAGTGATTTCTATCTATCCGAACAAACTCGTACTGTCACTAATGGAGAGGCTGTTGATACTGACACTGACGGTGATGCAAAACCGCCAGATGCAAACAACCCAACTAACGCAACCCCGGAGGACGTCGCTCCTTGATCAATTGACTGATTTCAGTACTGAGACCCAACACATCGCTGTTAGCTAAACTTGTAAACATTTAAGTAGACGTTGCCAGGCTCTCGACTGGCTGACTGATGCAGTCAACTTTACTGCGATCGCAACTGTAGTTTTCAAGACCAAGAAACTATTAAGGCTGTAGTTTTTGGGATTGCTTTACACAGTGGAGTACGTAATGCTTGTAACAGTGTGACAACCCAATCGCGACAATTGCTGCTGTTCATTTTTGCTATTTTATGATGACTTCGGCTGTATCTACATTCGCTTCTGCTATCCCGTGTTCTCAAGAATCTATGACTGTCCCTACGACTGCTGATAGCGATCTCTATCGAATCTTTGTGGTCGAAGATCACCCTACAACTTTGGCCGGGATCCACAGTATTCTTGAGCGCTTCGGCGATCGAATTACTCTCGAAACTCTGACTACGCTGCAGGAGGCCCGTGAAGCCATTCGCCGATTGCAGCCTAATCTCATCGTGCTGGATTTGCAGCTACCCCAAAGCGCCGGTGAAATCGCCTCAACTGAAGCCGGCATACAGTTTCTAAAAGAGCTGATGCAAAGCTATGCCTCGCTAAATATTGCGGTCCATACCTCCTATCCTGACGCTCTGGTGCGAATTATTCCGGATATTGATAATCATCAGGGCGGTTTCACCGTCACCAGCAAAGATAGTTCCACTGAAAAGGCTTTTGAACGATTTAAGGCAGCGCTGCAGGGGTACACTCACACTCGCGATATTCGCAGCCTTAAAGCCGGGTTAGAGTTAAAACCAGAATGGCTAGAAACGTTAGATTTAGCTTGTAAGGAAGGGTATCAGGATCGGGCGATCGC
>JBCCJU010000033.1:0-40021 GCA_039027715.1 Cyanobacteria bacterium P01_C01_bin.120 | reverse complement strand
CTCTTGCAAACTTTGACTGCCAACATGCCGGGGCAACAGCGGTAGCTCAAAGGCCGAGCCCAGCCACATGAGGCCAACGCCAATCACTAACCCTAACGATGTCCAAACAACTTTATTCCGAAATGCTTTGCGCTGATTTGTTAACTCAAAAGTGTAAAGCGGTTCTGAGTGATGGTCTTCAAGCTCGGGATGGCGTTTTGACATACACGACTAATGGTGGAGGGCATTACCGTCATAAAAATATCGCCAACAGAAAATCGCGATCGGTCATAACCGTTGACGAAGCCAGCGAAAGTACGAATGCTTAAGGATCCAACTTTCCCCGCTTAGATTAACCAAAACTACCGCGACAGCAATCGCTGCCCGGAAATCAAAATGAAAAATTCACAAAGTTCTTATTACGCAAAACAAATTTGCTTGACGAGTGTCAGACCTTTTCGGCGACTGCATTTGCTTCTCCAATGCCTGTCAGCCTGTGCCTAAAAGTAGGACTACTGGACATTTTGCCTGAAGGGCTGGCAATACGTTGCAATGCTGATTTGAATTCAACAAATTCCATAAAGACGCGATCGCTAAAGTTTGTAGCTGTGTTCAGCCCAGTTAGAGAGTTGATTGAAAATGGCGTACCCAGTCGTCAGAGTTGACAGTGCCAAACCCTGACAGCCATTTTGTGCTTTAGGTGGGTTGTTTAAGTGCAGATCCCTGATGTTTCATGGTTAGCAAAGCTACCTTTCATAGACCGTCCTCATTTAAATTTCCAGTACTCTGATAGCCGGCTTCAATTCCTTGCTTAAGAATCGAGCGGGCATGAGATCATAACTGTCCCACGAGGTTTCTGGCTGGATGACGTTCCCTGGACTGGCTCAGAAATCAGTGAAGCTCAGAAGGTTTCCCCAGACCGCCAGTGTGACTATAGACAATCGCGTGGTCGAAGTTCGCGCGATCGCGGCGAGCCGAATTAGGTGTCCAGTCTGCCGGTGATGCTTTGCAAAGATCGCTGATTAAAGCGCATCAATTAATCAGGAAAATTATTTTTTTGTTTGGGCTTACGGGGGTTCGTAACCACTAGCTCAAACATCCATCCCGGCAGTTCTCGCACTTTCTCGGCAATTCGACGCAAATCTTCGAATCCATTGAGAGTCAGGCTTTCACGGGTCCTGACTTCGACAGCAATTACCTCATCGGTGCCTTTGGCAATTAAATCAAGCGGACATTTTGACAGCGCTTCAGGCAGCTCCGTCGCCCCGGGATATACCGTTACCTCGTAGCCCTCATGGCGATATTCACGAGCTAACTTCAGCACGCGACGGTGCTCCAAACTGGATTGTTGGTTGTGATGGCTCATAACGGGGACGTTTGGCAAGAACTCACCAGCTCAAATCAGCTGGATCAGGAGCGGCTTCGATCTTAACATGGACGAATTCTATCCCCTGAATAAAGCCCTCCGCCAGTATTGGCGACATGCCTCGCACCCGAAATGAGCCATTCAGATTTTTGCGACGACTCACCACATCTGTCAGCAGATAATCATGGGCAAAAATCACTCCAGATAGCGCGGCTCGCACAGGCTTAATAATATTGTCGCTGTCGGGCACGCTATCTTCGTTGCCGCTGGGAGCATCGAAATAATAAGTCAGCTTAAGACGCACATAGTCATTGTGAGGGCGATCGCTCTCCCACATTTTGCTTGCCACTTTCTGCACCATCGCCATCCATGCTCGGAGCTTCGATTTATCTTTAGTTTGAAAAGAAACAGGCCGACCCGGCAGAGTAAATTCGAAGGGGAGCACAGGCTTAAACCGGACGATACACCAAAGCAATTGACGACAGGAAACACCGAACCACAGACCCATACCCAGAAAAGTCCTTGTATATAGTAAATCTGTTTTAGTGTCCTAATCTATGACGTTGTACCAGTGAAAAAGGTGTCAGACAGACGGGGGGCTTAGAAGTAAATAACGCCCTCCCCCTTCCCTTACTCCCCTACTCCCCCGATCCTTAAATCCCCTACTCCCTCACTCCCCCACCCTCCATCCTCCCAACCCACACCAGCAACCCTTAACCATAGAGCTCGAACTGATGCTGCGCGAGAAAATCTTCGTCCAAAGGTAATACTCTGCCCTGAATACGTCGGAACAGCATGGCAAATGCCCCTGCGCCGAGCCCCGACTGCGGCCATAGCCGATAGCAAGGAAATGAGGCCAGATGCGACTGATAGGGCTCTATGCCCGCTACTGTGACTGCTTCAAACTCTGGGAAACGCTGGAGCAGCCAGCGGCAGACCTGTTCATTTTCTTCCGAAGCATAGGTGCAGGTGGCATACAACAAATGGCCTCCTTGCTGAACCAGTTGAGTCGCCTGGGCCAGAATGCGTTTTTGCCGATTGGCATTGCGATTCAGCGTGACTTTATGAAAGCACCCCGGCACATCTTGTCCTTTTGCCAGCAGCGACTGACCGCTACAGGGGGCATCCACCAACACCAACTGAGCAGAAGCGGGTAGATGCTCGGCAAGGACAGCCGGGTCTTGATTGAGCACGATCGCCTCCATGGCCCCACACCGCTTTAAGTTCGCAATCAAAATCTTGACTCGCTTGCGAATCGTTTCATTGCACAGCAAGCGTTTGGGCTGTCGCGTCGCCCAAGTGAACAGACTTTTGCCACCGGGAGCAGCACACAGATCGATCGCCACCTCAATTGGCTCGGCGATTGCCCGCATCAGCGCCGCTGCCATCACCGAAGAAAAATCTAGGCAGTAAAAATAGCCTTGCTCGTGCAGCGGATGTTGACCGGGACGTCCATCAGTTGCCAACCGCTCAACTTGGGTTGGCTGCCAGGACAAAGGCGGCAGGGTTGGCCAATCCAGGTCAGCCGGTTTAGGCTGTGTCCACAAGATGGTGGGGGCAAAAGTGGGAGGGTGAGTCAGAGCTTGGATGAAAGCCGCGCGATCGCTTTCGGCCTTGAATAGCTTTTGAGCTAATTTAATCAGTTGTTTCGACGGTTCTTTCATGAAGCGGGAGTCACCGACCTGTAGAAACCTCAGCATACTGTCGATGATTCAGCCTTAGTTTATGGCATATTAACGCTTTATCCGATTACTCCTGCCGTCACGCATGTTTTTTGAGCAAGTGCGTCTGCGAGCAACACAGAATTCTCCTCTAGCTTTTGACTCAACCTATGCTCAAAAGAATCAGCTTGGCGATGACGATTGGCGACGCCGCGCTAGTCAGGCCCTCGACGCTGAACTCTCCGCCGAACGACAGCCGCCTCGGGCAGCAGAGCGCTACTTCACACTTCACCTCGCCGCAGACCTAACCCATCAGTAATCTAGTCTCAAAGAATTCTGGTAAGGGAAAAAGCCTGCCTCCTACTATCGAAGTCATGGGAGGGCTGTATGGTTATGTCAAAACCAAGAATCAGAAGAAGCTGTGAGCGGTCGCGCTGGAGAGTTAGGGCGATCGCTCACGGCTTTTTTCCAGCCATCCTTACAGTCTCCGCCTATGATTGAAGCAGCATCATTCAGACAGGCTCATTGCCATGACCGCAACGCCAGAGCCCAGAAACTTTGAGACAGAAGTACTGGAGCGCTTAGAGCAGCTTGATGGCAATATCAAGCGCTTAGAGCAGAAACTAGACGCTGATGTTCAACGCCTGGACGCACGCACGGACAAATGGGAAGAGCGTTTCCTGCAGTTGTCAAAAGATAATCTGGCAATCTCCAGAACCGTGATTATTGCTGCCGCCACGGTCGTAATCTTTGGCAGTCTGCTGGATAAGGCGGAAATCTTGGTTGAGGGCGCGACTCGACTCTTCGGTAAATAAACTATTTGTTGATCTCCTAAGCGCACGATGACCGTTCAGGCAGGTTCTCGAACTCACCGAATCTAGCTCAACCGTCAGGGAACTGCCAGCAGGAAATGGTCTCGACTCTAGTGCTGCCGCAGATGCACTGAGCTTGATGACTGGAGCCGATCCATTCACGATCGCAACGGCGGCAATGACACAGAACATTATTGTCGTCTGCCTGGGTCAGTCCAAATCGCCACTGACGCAGTTCCTCTGAAGTGAAGTGAGACGATGATTCCGACATGGATTAAAACCCACTCAACTAATTGCCATACCAGTTCTCTTTTCTAAAACGATAAATATTGAAGCTGAAGACGTTGATATAAAAACGGCCTTAAATTCACCATCAAAATCTAACATTGAGAATTGACATTGACGGTCTGCTTTCAAGCGTTAATTATGGCCATGACGGTGTATGTGCCACTGCCAGGCGTGGGCAATGATTGATTCTAAATCAGCATACTGAGGATTCCAACCTAGAATCTGGCGAGCTTGGTCACTGCTGCCAATCAAACGAGGCGGATCACCGGGACGGCGATCGCGCTCCACGACCATGATCTCTTTACCGGTCACTTGCCGAGCAGTTTCAATCACCTCACGCACAGAGAAACCATTGCCGTTGCCCAAGTTGATGAAGGTTGTGTCGCCGCCTTTTGTCAAATATTCCACCCCCAAAACGTGGGCCAAAGCCAAATCTGCCACGTGAATGTAGTCACGAATGCAGGTGCCATCAGGCGTATCGTAATCGGTGCCAAAAATAGCGATATTCTCTCGTTTGCCCAAAGCCGTCTGCAGTACCAGCGGAATTAAATGGCTTTCGGGCTGATGATCCTCTCCTAAACGACCGCCGGGATCAGCCCCTGCTGCATTGAAGTAGCGAAATACCACAGAGTTGAGGCCATAAGCGTGGGAAAAATCTTTCAGCATTTCTTCGACCATCAGCTTGCTGGATGCGTAGGGACTGATGGGGTTTTTAGGATGGTCTTCTGGAATCGGCACCATCTTGGGCGGCCCGTAAATCGCGCAGGTAGAAGAAAAGACAAACTGTTTGACATCTGCCGCCAACATTGCTTCTAGCAGGGATAAGGTGCCAGCGACATTGTTGTAGTAATACATGGCCGGTTTTTGTACCGACTCCCCAACGGCAATGTACGCCGCAAAATGCATCACGGCGTCAATATTGTGAGTTTGGAAAATTTGGTCAAGTAGAGCGCGATCGGTCGTTTTTCCCTGAATCAACTCAGCCTTAAGATGCTGCTTGACTAGCTCTTCATGACCATGCTCTAGACTGTCTAAAATCACGACCGGAAAGCCTGCCGCTTCCAATGCGAGCACCGCATGGGACCCAATGTAGCCAGCACCGCCAGTAACCAAAATTTTCGGCTTTTCTACTGTCATTCCGATTTTCTCCGAATATTTTCCCGCTTAAGGTCACTAAGATTGCAACCCCGGCGGCTTAACAATTGCCGTTGTAAATATGAATAAGGTGAACTTTATAAGATCCCGCTGCTCGTGACGCGGTTTCTGGTATCGCTAACCCTGTCCCGGTGGACAAGGCGCAAGTAGATTGGCGTTATATCAATGGCTTATCAAATGAACTTTCACCGTCGACTTAATGGCCTAACGCCATTTTTTTGACGGTTCGCCTTTAAGGTTCCCGTAGATGCACTGAGAAGTTTAAGTTGGCGTAGAAATTACTAAATTGTCGCGATGGACGACGGTGTCGCCGCTGTCATAACCTAGAATTTGAGGGATTTCGTCTGACTGTCGGCCCATAATTTTGACCAAATCTCCATCGCTATAGTTGACGATACCTCGGGCAATTTCGCTGCCGTGGCGATCGCAGAGCTGTACGGCCGATCGCGGCTCAAACTCCCCTTCAATTTCGATAATGCCCGCTGGCAGCAGCGATTTCCCACTCTGCTGAATGGCTTTAACGGCCCCGGCATCAAGATAAAGCTTGCCCGCTGGAATCAGGCTTTGGGCAATCCATCGTTTGCGAGCATTGGCCACCGTTCGCTTGGGCGAAAATTGCGTGCCCAGTGATTCCCCGGCGAGGATTTTGACTAACTTGTCGGGATGCTGGCCGTCGGTGATGACGGTGCGCACGCCGGCATTTGCCGCAATGCGAGCCGCTTCGATTTTGGTCAACATGCCGCCAGTCCCCCACTGGCTACCGCGATCGCCAATCTTCACCTGTAAATCTTCCAACTGCTCTACCTGCTCAACAATGTGGATCGGTTTGGCGTCAGGATTAGAGCGGGGATCGGCGGAATAAAGGCGATCAACATCGGTGAGTAAAAACAGCCAGTTGGCTCCCACCAAGCTGGCCACCTGGGCCGAAAGCGTATCGTTATCGCCAAATTTCAGCTCTTCAATCGCCACCGTATCATTCTCATTGACGATGGGGATGACTCCCAGCTGCAGCAGTTGCCGGAACGTGCGGTAGCTGTTGACGTAGCGCGATCGCTGCACCAGATCCGTGCGAGTCAGGAGAACTTGGGCAATCGGCTGATTCAGCGAGCTAAAGAAGTCGTCATAAACGCGCATCAGCCGTCCTTGGCCCACTGCGGCGATCGCCTGCTTCATAGAGATGGTTTTGGGGCGTTCAGCCAGATTGAGGCGGGCGCAGCCTACGCCCACTGCACCTGAGGATACCAAAATTACCCGATGTCCCGCCGCTTGGAGATGGCATAGAGTTTCAACCAGAGTAGCAATCACGGCGATCGCCAGATGTCCGGTTGGTTTGGTCAAGCTCGATGTGCCAATTTTGACGACTAGGGTTTGGGGAGTCACTGCTGCCGGCCTCTGCTCGTTCAAGCAGTCATCATAAGCAGCCCCATCCGATTTGGAAAGTATGATGCGCTCAAATAACTATTGGGAATCTAATCGCGAGCCTGAAAAGAGCTCCTTTGCCGCAGGATTTATCCGGCTGCAACCGCCCGTGCCGTATTTTCAGCCAGCGTTGCTGCCATAACTGTTGCAAGATAGAACAGTACATACAATTGCAAATCATTATCACGATGAGCTTACCGCCTCTGATTCCTCGTGCCACCCTCTTTGGCAACCCCCAGCGCACCCGTCCGCGTTTGTCTCCAGACGGCAAATATCTGGCTTACATTGCGCCCGATGCGAATAACGTCCTACAGGTGTGGCTACAGGATTCCGGCAGCAGCGATCGCCAGCTTACCCAAGACAAAAAGCGCGGCATTCGCTCATTTTTCTGGACTTATCAAGAAAACCGCCTGATTTATTTGCAAGATGCCGACGGCGACGAGAACTTTCACCTGTACCTGGTCGATATTGTCACCGGCATGGTGCGTGACCTCACCCCTTTTGAAGGCGTTAAAGCAAGTCCCGTTGACCTGGATCCCGACTTTCCTGACTCTGCTCTGGTTAGCCTCAATCTTCAGGATCGGCAAAAATTCGACGTTTATCGCATCAATCTCACCACCGGTGCCGTTGAGTTCAATACCGAAAATCCGGGCAACATTGTCAGCTGGACGGCGGATGCGCAGTTTCAAATCCGGGCAGCTACTGCCGCCACTGCCGATGGCGGCTCAGAACTGCTCTATCGCACCACTCCCGATGCTGATTGGGAAAGTCTGCGTCGCTGGGGGCCGGATGATGAGGGGGGTGCGGTTGGGTTTTCCAAAGATAGCAACACGCTTTATATCGTCGGTACTCACGATGCGAATGCTCAGCGCTTTATTGCCCTCGATTTAGCGGCCCGCACGGAAACTGTTATTGCGGAAGATCCACAGTACGACATCGGTGGCGTTGAGACCCATCCCACTGAGCGTACGATTCAAGCGGTTTCGTTCTATAAAGACAAAGAAGAATGGACCATCCTTGACGACTCTATTCGCCCCGATTTTGCGGCGATCGCTCAGGTGCGCCCCGGTGAATTTACCATTGGCTCGCGCACTCTAGCCGATGACCAATGGCTAGTGGCCTATCTCACTGATGATGGGCCAGTGTATTACTACCAATATGATCGCGCTAGCAAATCCGCCACTTATTTATTCAGCAATCAGCCGGAGTTGGAGGGCTTGGCTCTGGCCTCTATGGAACCCATTGCCTATGAAGCCCGCGATGGTTTGACGATCCACGGTTATTTGACGCTGCCCGTGGGGATTGAAGCCCAAAATCTGCCCACGGTGCTGTTTGTTCACGGTGGTCCCTGGGCACGGGATACCTGGGGCCTGAATCCGCCTGTGCAGTGGCTGGCCAATCGCGGCTACGCAGTTCTCCAGGTAAATTTTCGCGGTTCTACGGGTTACGGCAAAGAATTTGTCAACGCGGGCAATCGCCAGTGGGGCAAGACAATGCACGATGATCTGATTGACGCTGTAGATTGGATCTGCAGTCAGGGCATTGCCGATCGCAACCAAGTGGCGATTATGGGTGGCTCTTACGGCGGCTATGCCACCCTTGCCGGGTTGACGTTCACTCCGGAAGTGTTTGCCTGCGGCGTGGATATCGTCGGCCCGTCGAATTTGCTAACGCTGATTCGCAGCGTCCCGCCCTATTGGCAACCGATGATGGCCATGTTTGCCCACCGGGTTGGCGATATTGAAACTGAAGAAACCATGCTGAAAGAGCGATCGCCCTTATTCTCGGTGGAGCGTATCCAAAAGCCGCTGCTTATCGGTCAGGGCGCTAACGATCCCCGCGTTAAGGAAGCAGAAAGTGAACAAATCGTTGAGGCCATGCACAAAGCTGGCAAGCCGGTCGAATATGTCCTTTACACTGACGAAGGCCATGGCTTTGCCCGCCCGGAAAATCGCCTGCATTTCTATGGCATCGTCGAAGAATTTCTGGCGAAATATATCGGCGGTCGAGCTGAACCCGCAGCAGATGTCCCAGGCCACTGCGGCGTTGTGAAATAGCCTCGCAGCGCAACGTGTAGGACGTCCTGAAAACCTTGTGGAATCAGCGTTATCACCTCTGCGCCAGGGCCATCAGCTAGAGGCTGAAACGATTACTAAAAAAGCATGGCAGTTCAAGAATGACAGCCTTTAGCAAATGATGGAGCTATTTATTAAACACGAGTATTGACAAATGCTTCAAGGCGGTTCATGCCAGCCTCAATGGTCGCCAGATCCGTCGCGTACGAGATGCGAATGGTGCCCTCTTTACCAAAAGCCATGCCGGGAATGACCGCAACGTGTTTTTCGGTCAGCAGCGTCTCACAAAACTCGATGGAGCTGATCCCCAACTTTTGGATGTCGACGTACAAATAGAAGGCGCCATCCGGTTCACTTGCCGTTAAGCCCGCCATCTGATTGCAACGGTCAAAGATATAGGTGCG
Organism: Cyanobacteria bacterium P01_C01_bin.120; assembly: GCA_039027715.1. GTDB lineage: Bacteria > Cyanobacteriota > Cyanobacteriia > Phormidesmidales > Phormidesmidaceae > Halomicronema. Next base: position 30,862 of record JBCCJU010000033.1, on the reverse strand, counting down.
CCTCTCGGCAAAGGCTGAGCGCATGACCTCTACGCAGTTTTGGGAAGCGGTGAGGGCCGCGATCGCTCCATATTGGGCGAAGGTGCAGACATTAGACGTGCTTTGTCCCTGCAAAATATTCATGGCTTGAATTAGCGGCTTCGGCCCCGCTAGATAGCCCACTCGCCAGCCGGTCATGGCATAGGCTTTAGCAAACCCATTGCTAGTAATCGTGCGGTCGAAGGCCGCCGGGCTGACCGCACCAATGCTGAGATGCTGGGCGTCACCATACAAAATCTTTTCGTAGATTTCATCCGATACCACATGAATATCAGCCTCGATGACGACTTCAGCCAACGCCTTAATCTCTTGGGGCGTGTAGACCGTTCCCGTTGGGTTCGAGGGGGAATTGAGGACAAATAGCTTAGTCTTGGACGTGATGGCGTCGCGCAGTTGGGTCGGCGTGATTTTGTAGCCGTTTTCCGCCGTGGTAGGGACAATAACGGGTTCTCCCCCCGCCAGTTTCACCATTTCGGGATAGCTCACCCAATAAGGCGCGGGAATGATGACTTCATCGCCCGGATTAATCGACACCATCATCAGTCCGTAGAGGGAATACTTACCGCCATTCGTCACAACCACGTTGTCGGCGGTGTAATCGAGGCCATTATCTTGCTTTAGCTTGTGGGCGATCGCGGCTCTCAACTCGGGTTCTCCAGCTGCCGGACCATACCGAGTTTTTCCCTCATCCAGAGCCCGCTTGGCGGCGTCTTTGATATGTTCTGGGGTATCAAAATCAGGCTCCCCGGCGCTAAAGCTACACACGTCAAGCCCTTCAGCCTGCATCGCTTTAGCTTTAGCGGAAATAGCCAGGGTCATTGATGGAGTTACTTTTTGGAGTCGGTTAGCCAGTTCCATATGGGGATATTGTGTGCTGAATTGCTCAGCATGAAAGATTGTTTAGCTCCTTACCTTAGCTCGAATCTTGAGAGGATTTGGCAAATCTGTTTCGAGATTTCACACAGGATAGAGTGAATCCACAATTCATGCTGGCAGGCATTTAATTGCTTTATGAGGCCAGTGGTTTGTCTGCTTTCTCAACATGCAGTCGCGGACGGACGTAAATTTGATTGCTAAAGCACACATCTAAATAACAGAAACCCCGTGTGCTCATTATTTAGCTTTCAATGGGGCAATTGGCTCCTCCCAAGCTCACCAAAGTTCATATAGATTCACGACTGTCTAATGGTCAGTTCATCGATGAAAGAAAGCTCCGGAATGGCAGTGTCACAGTAAGATAGGAGCAACCCAATATGTAAGCAAATCGCGTCCCCGAATGGCACCCCGCAAACTTTCTGACTCCGATAAGCGACAGATCACAAGTATTTATTGCCAACCGGGAGAAACGACATCCACACTGGCGCAAAAGTTTGGCATTAGCAGCAGTACCGTCAGCCGCGTCCTGAAGCAAATGCTCTCTGATGACGAATACGCCAAGCTGATGAAGTGGAAGCGCAGTGGTGAACGGGGCAGCTTTCCGCTTAAGGATAGTGACATATTTGATCGACTCGGTGGCGAAGCCGACGGTGTTGCGGCTGAAGCCTTGACTGAGCAACCGGATGAAGCTGCAGAGGCCCCAACTGCAGTTGTAGAGTCCGTTACCGATGCCGGCACCGACGCGCTCGACTCTAGTGAAAATGAGGCTAGTGCAGACGTGCCTACCTCAGAGCCTTTGGTAACGCAGCGGCGATCGCGGCGACGGTCGACGGCTGGACCCGTTAGCGAGGCTGACCAGGCCGATGCTGAAGATAAAGATTTAGAGAGCGAACCGATCGCAACAACTGTTGAAGCGACTGATGAAGCCCCCGTATCGCGCACTTTGATTAAGCGATCGCAGCGGGCTGACGTTACCTCCGACGGCGAGGAAGATGATCGCGACGTTGCGGCTTGGGCGTCAGAGAGCTTTGAAGACGAAGATGATTTTGACGCCGACAGTGATGATGAAGATTGGGAAGAGGACAGTTGGGATGAAGATGCTGATGATGAGGACGTTGAGCAGTCTCCCGTTGATCGGGCCGCTGAACTGACGATTTTGTCCTTCGAGCGCTTTTCGCTAACGAAGCCTTGCTATTTGGTCGTCGATCGGCTGGCAGAGCTAATCACCTGTCCCTTAAAGGATTTTTCTGAGCTGGGTATGATTCCCTCTGGTGAAGAGCAAGCGAGAACGCTGCCAGTCTTTGATAATCATAAGATTGCCCGCCGCTTTGCTCGTCGCAACCAGCGCATCATCAAGGTACCTGATGGAGATATGTTGAGCAAGACTCAAGATTACTTACAAGCTAAGGGCATTACCCGCATCCTGTTTGACGGGCAGGTCTATGCTCTTAATGGTTAATGCTCCCTATCAAATTGAACGGCGTTGATGAACCGTTTCATTCGCGCCAACATCCCCATTTCGCTGGGATTGATTAGCGCTGCGAACGTGACTGCTGCAGAAAATCTTCTAGATATTTTCTTTGCTTCAAGCCAATCTGACGCGATTTTCTTCTGAGAATATTATTTTGTTGGAGAAGACGTTGAGCAACTAGAAAATTGCAGGCGAGCTTTGTCAATGCCCGGCTTTTCCAGTTTGTGAACTCGCGATCGCTTTAGCTAATCGTCGTCTTCGTCGGATTCTGCAAAGGGCGAGCCAGTCAGTGAAGCGTCCATTTCCATCCGCTGCTCCATCTGGCGCAAAAAGTAACCGGTCATCATTGCCGAAGCCAACAGCCCTGCTAGATTTTCCCGGTCAGTTGTCACTTGAACATTAAAACCATCACCGGGCAAGACACCGACGAGCCCTTGAACATTTTGTGAAATGATTTGCTTGATTTCGGGCGTAACGGCCTGGGCAACTCGGCTCAATACTTCTGGCGACTGATGCTTAAGGTACTGCAGTAGCTGATTGCCAGCCTCATCGTCTACATGTAGGCCAACAAAGTCAACGCGCTCAGGATTAAATGTCATAGAAGCTCTGATTACCTATCTCCTCAACCTTAGACCCATCAACCTAATTATTCCAGTCGATGGCCAGTCTGGTGTCTTGTAAGGCCTACTCTGCAATCTATACAGACTTTGTAAAGTAACCGTTAACACCAATCTTTACGTTTGCGTGACTCCACTTTAACAAATGTATGGACGGTCGACTTCGCCGCTAGAAAATCCTGATGAAGAGATATGGGGCCACTAAGATGTCACAGCATTGGGCTGCTGAACCGATTCTTGAATATCTGCTGCCGTTGTTGACTCTGAGCCCGCCATCCCCTCGTCATCCTCGTCCGCTACGGGAGTTGCCGGAGCCGCCTTTTGCGTAAAAGTTGGCAGGTCGTCAATTTCAAAATGCTGATGAAATTTGTTGGTGACCTGCAGCCAAAAGGAACGACCGTCTGATTGTCGCCGCTTGCGCACAAATCCTAGATTGACCAGTTCACTAACGTGCTGATAAGCGCCAGAACCTCGAATATCAATCAGATCGGTCTGGGCGATTGGACCCCGTAGGGCGATCGCTGCCAGAGTTCTCAGAGCCCCTACCCCCAAATCCAAAGGAATTAAAGTGTCAACCAGATGACGAAAGCCAGATTTGAGCTGTAGGCAATAGCCGTCTTTCGTTTCGATGATTTCTAAGGCTCCCTCACGGTGGGCATATTCGTTCATGAGGTCCATGAGCCCTTCTTCAGCCATTTCGCGATCGCACCCAGCATGTTCGGCCAAATGCGTAATGCTTAAGGGCCGACCCTTGAGATACAAAATAGCTTCGATGACGCTGGCCAGTTTCGGCATAGCGGCGTTAATCCAGATTGCGACCGGTGAGCTCTACAAAGATATCTTCTAAATTGGAAGGTCGCGTCATCATTCCCGTTTTATCGGGCTGCCGCTCCAAATATTCATTCGCCGCCGCTAGCGTGGGGAAGAACTGATAGTCCCAGCGATCGCCCGTTTGGCGCACCACAATGCCCTGACCGTGCCGCTGCCGCAATTCTTCCAGGGTGCCAAGGGCAATTAGCTCACCCTGATCAAGAATGCCGATGCGATGACACAGGAATTCGACCTCTTCCATGTAGTGCGTTGTTAACAGCATGGTCATGCCCTGCTGATTAAGGCTCTGGATAATTTCCCAAAGGCGACGACGAGTTTGTGGGTCGAGGCCAACGGTGGGCTCATCTAAGAACAGGATTTTGGGATTGTGCAGCAGTGCGCGAGCAATTTGCAGTCGCCGCTTCATGCCGCCAGAAAGGGTTTTGACTTTGCTGTCGCGGCGATCGCCCAATTCCACAAATCCCAGCCACTCATCAATGCGCCGCTGCCGTTGTGGATTGGGGATATGGTGCATGCGGCCATGTAGCTCCATATTTTCCCAAACGGTAAGATCATCATCGACACTGATTTGCTGCAGCACGACGCCGATTTGCCGCCGCACATCCATCTGTTCCCGCTGCACGTCATGACCCGCCACCACTAAATGACCATCTGACGGCTTGGTTAAAGTGGTTAACATCCGAATTGTCGTCGATTTGCCGGCTCCGTTGGGACCCAATAGCCCAAAGCTTTCCCCTGGCTGAATGGTGAGGGAAAGATCTTTGACCACGTGCAAACTGCTATAGACTTTGTGCAAATTTTGGACGCAAACGGCGGCTGTCATCAGGTACATTGACCTCGAAAAACGGATTTTAAAGGCAGGTGCCTACATTCAAGGTATCAAAGCCCTGGCCAATCGCATGAAGAGGTGTCAGAAGCTTATCCACCAGAACCATGAGGAATGCTAATCAACTATGCGCTGTTACGTTGATGCGCCGATTTTATTTATTCACAAAGATGATGTACCCCCGTATAAAAAACAAGGGTCAGTGGTTCGTAACAACTATTTTTGGGCGCTTAAAGCCATCGCCGATACCGCCCGGTTTGACCAACCCTGGGAATTTGACCAGTCGGTTTGGGTGGCGCTGTGCCGCATGTTGACATCGTTTGCCATGTCAGGCTATTTGGGCGATCGCGAAACTCTGCTGGAATTTTCGCCCGACGTCCAAATTCCTGAAGCGCTGCGCTCGATGAGTACATGGGCGGGCGACGAGTGGACTTGGGAGTAGGAGAATGCAGAGTGCGGAGTGCGGAAGAAGGGATTCTTGTATTTTGGTTTTTGGTTCTTGGCTCTTGATTCTTCACTCTTCAAATGGTGCGTCGCTGCGTTGACTGGATGACGGGTGATTAGCAGAATTTCTGACAAAGCAACGCAGTCATCAAATGAAACCCGCTCCTGCTACCCTCATCACCCTAAAGCCCTCCGCGCCTTTCTTGAAGGCCGTCAGGCTATACACCCCAACACCCCAACACCCCGACACCCAATCTCCCCGGCCACGCGCTTCAATCAGAGCTGCCGCCAGATGTCAGGGAGCCAAGTTGCCGGGATTTGGCCGAGCGATCGCTGCTGCGCTTCAATGCCGAGATAGCGCGCCTGCAACTGCAGATTTCTCACCAATGCTTGAAAGGCGGTGTCTGTTGTCGTAGCTTCGATTGCTTGCCAGCCCTCTAGTGCCTTGACATAGTGTGGGGTTGCCTGAGTCAACAATGGTGCTTGGGCAAGCGCATCAGGAGCCAAGGCGATCGCCAATTGGTCATACACCACGCCGACGCTGTGATGAGTGGCCCAGATGTCAAACCCCAAGGTTTCCGGGGGCATGCCGTCAGCAGCGGCTGTAGCCGCTTCATAAGCAGCGATGCTGTGTTGCCATGCCTGCTGTTGAGGCGGTGATTGTTCTTCACAGTGACCGCCCAAATCCCAGTAAGCCGTCCCCAAATTATTTTGCGTGGCGGCATGGGCCGCCGGGTCGTTTTCTGAGGTGCGATGCGCCAGTGCAGTGCGATAGGCGGCAATTGCCTGCTTCAGCAAAAAGACTGGACGCTCGTGGCGAGACAGACTCCACAAAGCAATACCTAAATTATTTTGTAGTTGAGCGTAGGCTTGCGGATTGTCTTGGGGCTGAGATTGACGCAGGGCTTCCTGGTAGGCGGCGATTGCACGATGGAGTTGGTTGGGCTCCTGAGTATGCTGAGACAGACTCCAGTAGGCGGTGCCAAGATGGGTCTGCACGGTAGCGTACTCATCAGGCAAGAGCTCGACCGGCGCATATTGCAGCGCTCGATGGAAGGCTCGCACCGCTTTGTTAAGATATTGCGGTGGCTCACGATGCGCCGATAACAGACTGTATACGCTGCCAAGATTACTATTGAGACGATGTAGTACCCCCGCATCGGTAGCAGGGTCGAGGGGTGAAAGGGCAGCTTCGTAAATTTCACTGCTTTGTCGCAGACGCTGAAAATAGTCGGTCGTTGATTGGGTTTGTTGGGCCCAAAGCCAGTAGAGACTGCCTAAATCATTGAGCACCTCAGTGCGCTGGGGGGAGAAAATTTGGCGCGGCTGCAGTTGTTCATAAGCCTGAATGGCGGCTGTCAGCGTAGCTGGACTCTGGTCGCCCATTTGAACGCGATCGCGCAGGTCAAAGGCGATCGCCCATGCCGGCGGCAGTTCATCCAATTGTTGGGGGATTGCACCATTAGTACTGATGGTTTTACCCGAGGATAAGCCGTCTGCTTTGGCGGCTATCTCCGTTGACGAAGTTTCTCCGGACCCATTTTGATTGGCTAGCCTCAACTCATTGGCGGCAGCGGTTTCAAATTCGCTAAGATCGCTTTCCAGTTGCTGCCAAAGCGTCGCTGGCAACGTCTGTTCTTGGGGTTCTTGGCTTTCCTTTGGTACGGTGAGCTCATCTCCTGCTGGTGCAGTTGGCTCCGGTGACCAGGGAGCGGCTGCAGAGATCCGATTTGTGTCGGTGTATCTGGCATTCGCCGAGAGTTGGGAAGTAGACTGACCCAAAAATTGCCACTGTCGCACAGGCGAAAATGCCGCCTGGTAAGCTGGCTGCTGGGCGATCGCAGAAATTGGCGTCGGTTCACCCATAAACTCAAAGACCGTTTGGGCCAGTTGAGGCACTTCGCGCCGAATTTGCTTTAGCCAAGGCCGTGGCACCCACAGCAGTAAGCTGATGTCTAGCTGCTGCCAGAGGGGCCAGAGCTGGTGTAGCGATCGCAAAAATTGATACTGCCGATCAGAACTGCAATAGGTCAGCTGTTCAATCCCTAGAATCTGTAGCAGCATCCGTGGCTGGGGCGACTGGTACCGGACCCACGTTTTGAGCTGTTGGGCAACATTGGGCTGCTGCGTGTCGAGCAAAAACTGAGCGGCAGCAATCGCGTTCTGATTTTGCAAGCTGTCCGCCAAGGTCGCCGCTAGCTGTCGCTGCAGGGGTAAATCGTCGCAGGTAGCCAGCCAAATTTGCTGCGGTGGGATGGCCGAAACAGCCGCTTGCAGCCGCTGATAGGTCTCTTGATTATGGCCTGGTAAAACCTGGGAATTAATGGGTAGCACGGAGACGGCAGTAACCACAGCGGCATGAAGGATAGAACTCTAGTTTAAACTCCCCATGTCAATGGCTTTATTCAGGAAAAATTGCGGACGAACTCCATAGGGCATCGGCTTCTGGTAGAACAGGCAGCGCTAATTGCCGGGCAAAGTCGAGCTGACTGGTCAACCTGATGCTGTCAGCCGGCGATCGCGGTATCGCTCTGTGCTGAATGTCGCAATGAAAATTGATGGATTTATCATGACGCCGGCATTCAATGGCCACACAATCGCCCATCTCAAAGTGGAGAGCCGTTATCGACAATCAGCTCAGTCAACCGGCGTCGCTGTAAGTTGCCTGCCTCCTCGCTATTAGAGCTTTAGCCCTTTAAGCCAGTGCCTTCAGCAATGTTTGGACGCTAGCTCGCAGCCAGATAGTTCGCCGTCTCGTCTTGATGAAACCGACGACGGCCATAGCTGCCCTAAATCTGGGATGCCTGCTATGCTTTAGCAAACGAACGGCAGCCCTTGTAGTGAGGTATAGATTGTCTACGCCCGTTTATTTCTCGCGAATTTAAGGTGCACTCTGCAGATTGAGGGAGGGGCGACGTCAAAGCCCCGGAATCATCGAAGCCCCAGTCTTCTGACAATATCGCCAAGGGCGCATCGCCTCCTGGCAAGGCCATCAATCTTTTTAATATCGGCGCCTTGTCTACAGGCAAGGCTGTCAAACGTCGCTGAAGCAAATGCGTCCATCGTTCGAGACTGGAATGCGTTTATTGAAAAAAGCGATCGCAAGATACAAGCGTTTGGTCAAAAGCCAAATTAATTACTTGTGATAGAACCGTAGATTCACTTATCCCAGTATTATTAAAAGCCTTATCTGCTTTTTCATTTGGTGAAGCCCGCTTTTAATCGGCAAGTATAATTACTTCAAATTTTGTACCTTACCAGCTTTCCAAAAATGCTCTAGCACGATTCCTAAAGACTGAGTCTACTAACCAGTCTTGACCGAATGCTTTCAGCTTGAAATTTCTTCGCTTTCATTTTCTCGATTCCGTCGTTCCTTTTAATCCTATGACTCACAGTCTATTTCCCAATGCTTCTGGGCACTCTCAGGATTCATCTGACAATGTGGCTTCAACTGCGGTGATGTCGGCTCCACAGCCTGAACTGGGTCGGTTAGTAGTGTTGACTGGGCCCAGTGGCGTTGGCAAAGGTACTCTACTCCGCCGACTGCGAGAGCGGCATCCACAGCTGTATTTGTCTACCTCGGCGACGACCCGGGCACCCCGGGATGGGGAAGTGCATGGAGAAGATTATTATTTCGTCACGCGGGAAAAGTTTGAAGCGATGATCGCCCAAAGCCACCTTTTAGAGTGGGCAGAATTTGCGGGCAACTACTATGGCACTCCGCGCCAGCCGGTGGAAGTGCAGATTGAGCGCGGTAGTCAAGTCATTCTAGAAATTGAGCTCAAAGGAGCTCGCCAGATAGCCCAGTCGTTTCCTGATGCGCTCAAAGTATTTATTGCTCCGCCGTCAGAAGCAGAGTTGGAACGACGCATTCGCGATCGCGGTCAGGATGATGAAGCGGCAATTGCGCGTCGATTAGCTCGGGCCCGCGTTGAGTTAGCGGCGGCCAGCGAGTTTGACGTGCAAGTCGTCAACGATGATTTAGAGGCCGCGATCGCTGACCTCGAAGCCGTTTTGCTGTAGCTACATCAGCAGCAATTTCAACGTTAATTGACGGCCTGGGCTCCATGACTGCGAGGATTGTCGCTGCGATCGCTGGATCGCAGCCCTCCATCGCGGGCCACTGTCGGTTCTAGCTCAGAAGTTTGTCCTACCCCTTGCCGATACGGCAGCGATTCGCCCTCGACCAGAGCGTCTAGGTTACTGGCCAATATCGCTTTCGGCTGCTCCCCAATGGCCGACGTAAGGGGTTCTCCTTGGGCATCCAGGTAAACAAAATGAGGAATACCGTCAACCCGGTAGTGCAGCATTTCCGGTAGCCACTTGTTATTGTCAACATTCAGCATGACAAAGTTGACGCGATCGCCATAAGTGGCTCGCAGGTCAGCCATATCACCAGCCATCGCCTGACAAGAGGTACACCAGTTAGCATAAAACTCCATCAGGGAAGGCTTTTGATTAGTGAGGGCAACTTCCAACGGCATGGCTGCAGCGGCCAAACTTTCGAGGGAGGCGGCAGGCGTTTGCGTGCGCACCCCCATCACCACCAGCACTGAGAGGACGACGGCCAGGCTCACAATTACTAAATTGCGCACCTGGGTCGCAAAGCTAGGAGTCGTCGCAGATGTTGTTAGCTGATTAGAATCGGAGGGCTGGCTCATTGGCAAACGAATTTAGCTGTGCTATTTCAAACTTTTTTATCTTTCAATAAGATAACGGACATCCCCCGGGCTTCGTCATGAAAAAGCGAGTCACCCTCACGTTTCCTAAACGCTCAGTTCATCAGCCCATTACCTACCGGTTGGCGAAGGATTTCAATGTGGCTGCCAATATTATTCGCGCCCAGGTCGCCCCTAATCAGATTGGCAAGCTAGTGGTAGAGCTATCGGGCGACATCGATCAGCTAGAGGACGCGCTGTCTTGGCTACAAGAGCACGATATTGGTATTTCCCAAGCCAGTCGCGAAATTCTGATCGATGAAGATACCTGCGTCCATTGCGGATTGTGCACCGGCGTGTGCCCCACTGCGGCCCTGAGCCTTCACCCTGAGACCTTTAAGCTCACGTTTGCGCGATCGCGCTGCATTGTCTGCGAGCAGTGCATTCCAACCTGCCCAGTTGACGCTATTTCAACTAATCTCTAATGATTTAGCAACTGGTCGTCCAACCTGATAGCTTTGAGAAGAAGAGGTGAAAGCCGATGCTGACGAAAAATCACTGGCTATCGCGGGGCGGACTGGTACTGGCCTACACCACCTACGGGCAGCTCTTACACACCAACGACGTTGGTCGCTACTATTGGCTGGCCACCCTGGCGTTTATCGTCTTCAAGGCCGGTGTCCTGACGCTGCTGTGGCGGCCAGTCCGCAACTTTATTATTAAGGGCTTCAAAACTGACGTTGGCTATTCAGTCATGGTGCTGATTTTGGCGTCTCTGGCGGTGTTGGCCGTGGTGCATTTTCAAACCTTCGCTTACATCATTGTGCTCGTGGCCACTGCGCTTTTAGTAAAAGTAGACTGCTTGCTGGATGGCTTCGGCGATCGCTTGTCGTTTCTGACGTTAGTGCTTCTGGCGCTTATCGGTTTGAGCATTAGCTGGCTACCAACCTTGCTGTTTCAGGGTTCAGCGCTGGCTGGGTAGCGCGCCGAGAGACGCTAAAATCGGTCTTTCATGCCCCGCAGGCGAGCAAACGTTCTCACCGGATCGGCAATATTGGTGGCTGTTTGCAGGGCTGGTTGATCCCACCGCAAAAAGGGATTGGTACGCTTTTCGAGCCCTAGTTCAGAAGGAATTGTCGCTTGATTTTGCCGTCTGGCGGCCTGAACCCGATCCAGCCGACTTTGCAGATCAAGATTGTCTGCATCAACGGTTAAGGCAAATCGCAAATTGTTCAGCGTGTATTCGTGACCGCACCAGATATGCGTGGTGTCTGGCAGCGATCGCAGCTTGCCCAAAGAATTCACCATTTGCTGCGGCGTGCCTTCAAACAGCCGACCACAGCCGCCGGCAAATAGCGTATCACCACAAAACAGCTCGCCCCAGCCAGCCTCTTCAACCGGGGGGAAATAATAGGCAACGTGAGCTTTGGTATGTCCTGGAACAAAATAAACTTTGGCAGTTCGCTGGGCAAATGTCACGGTGTCTCCATCGGACAGATAAACCCGCTGCCCTGGAATGCGGCCCTTGTCCATGGTCCCGCCGTACACCACTGCATCAGGAAATTCTCTCAGCAGGCGGCGATTGCCGCCAACGTGGTCAGCATGGTGATGAGTATTAAAAATCGCGACTAAAGACGCCCCCAGCTGCTGCATTCGGCTCAGCACGGGTTCCGGCTCGGCTGGATCAACCACTGCCGCAGTTTGACTGGCGGAATCGTACAGCAAAAAAATATAGTTATCTGAAAGTGCCGTTAACCGAAAAATTTCCATCGTGCCATCAGGTTCAGAAGCGGGCCCACTGATTTAGTCTAACGAGCGACTCGACCGTTCGATCAAGGCAAGCCATAGCAAAAGTTCTCGCCTACATTGGTCGCAGAAGCTCCTTTGAGTAAGGCCGGTGCGCTTTTCTAGAGCTACAGCCGGCGAAACTGAAGACACCGGTGTGAAAATGATTTCGCATCCACAGTCGAAAATCTAAAATCGAGACTCGATGTAAGATGCTTACACTCAATAATTTGACGGTTGAAATAGACCCGTAAAGCCGAAACGGAACGGATATTGTTTGAAGCGATTTTATGACGTCAATTTTGCAATTCTTGACGTTGGGATACTGCCATAGCTTCATTATGTGAAAGCTCTGAGAAGCTCTCGTAAAGCCTTAATGTAATCAGTAACTCTTCTGATCACACACTAAGAGCAGTCGTTTTACCCTTTGAATAGAAAGTGAAACAGGTTTCAAACCTATCGAAAACGCTCTGATTTTAATTTTTAAGCGTTTTTACCTATTTGCTTAAAGCATTATAAATCTTATCAAAGCTGTCTCTAAATCTATTTCTCTTTCCAAAAGCTAACGTATAATCCATCACTTTGCTGGAGAGGGTGAATCAATCATGGTTTCTGCTTCACATGGACAGTCGGGTATTCGCTCTGTGGTGCAGCGAGCAGTCACCGCTCGACAGTTAAGTCGTCGCGAGCACCTCAAGTTGACGTCAGCCATGCTTTCTGATTCCGGAATCACATCCTCTGATCGGTTCCACATTAATCGCCTGCTGGACTACGTCCGAGCTGGAAAAATACACCTGATTGACTAGCTGAAGCCGATCGCGGGGCTGGTCAGTTGCCAAGGATTTAAGGCACCCAAATTTATCGACTAAAAATATCTAACTGCTCTATTGGCTCTTCTTGTACACTGCGTCGCTGACGCCTGCGATTATTGCCGTTGAACTGTGCGCCCTGACGCAAGCCAACGGCAATTTTGCTATGTTTTTCGATCTGGGACATGACTTCGCGAGCGCGCTGAATGACCGTGGGCGGAAGTCCGGCCAGGCGACCTGCTTCAATACCGTAGGAGCGATCGGCTCCCCCCGGACGCACATGATGCAAAAACACGATCTGGTCGGGCATTTCTTTGACGGTGACCTGATAATTCGCCACATTATCCAAAATGCCGGCCAGCTCATTGAGTTCGTGATAATGAGTGGCAAAAATTGTTCGAGCGCGTACTTCACTGCCCAAATATTCCGCTACTGACCAAGCAATGGAAAGGCCGTCGAACGTGGCCGTGCCGCGACCAATTTCGTCTAGCAGCACCAGGGAGCGATCGCCCGCGTGATTCAAAATATTGGCGGTTTCGTTCATTTCGACCATGAAGGTGGACTGGCCGGTTGCCAAATCATCGACGGCGCCAACACGAGTAAAGATGCGATCGCAAATACCCAGTCTGGCAGTACTGGCTGGCACAAAACTGCCGACCTGGGCCATCAGCTGGATTAAGCCCACCTGCCGGAGATAGCAGCTTTTGCCGCTGGCGTTGGGGCCGGTGAGGATGATTAGATCGGGGAAGGGGAGTGGCTGGGTGGCTGGGTGGCTGGGTGGCTGGGTGGGGGCAGCCTGACTATGAGATTTTGGATTTGGGATTTTGGGGCCCAATTCTTGACTCTCCACAGGGCCTTCTGGACTTTGCGAATAGGGCTCTTCATAATTCATTCCTGATTTTTCGCTTGCTGCCTGCTGCCTGCTGCCTGCTGCTTTTTCTCCCCCCAGTTCTGTTGAGTTGGGCACAAAGAAGCCGGCGGGGAGCAACTGTTCCACGACGGGATGACGACCATCGGCGATCGCAATATCCCGGCCCTCCACCATCTCAGGGCAGCAGTAGCCTTGATAAATGGCGACTTCGGCGAGGCCTGCCAGCACGTCGGCGGCGGCGACGCCTCGCGCCACCTGGCGAATCAGGTCGGCGTGTTGACCCACCTGTTCCCTGAGCTGCTGGAAAATCTCGTATTCCAGCTTGTGAATTTCGTCGTAGGTGTTGAAAACGCGGGCTTCCCGTTCTTTGAGCTCGGGCGTGATGTAGCGCTCTTCGTTGGTCAGCGTTTGCTTGCGGATGTAATTGTCGGGAGCCAGGTCCGACTTGCTGCGTGAAATGCTGATGTAATAGCCAAAGGCTTTATTGAAGCCCACTTTGAGGGTGGAAATGCCAGTGCGCTGGCGCTCGGCGGGTTCAAGTTGGGCAATCCAGTCTTGATCGCCTTTAATCTGATCGCGGAGATTGTCGAGATCAGCGTTGACGCCAGGACGAATAAGATTACCCTCAGTCAGATAAAGAGGGGGGCTTTCCACCAGGTGCGATCGCAGCGTGTCGCCCAACTTTTCCAAATCTGGCGGCACGTGCTGGAGCACCTTGAGGTAAGGCGAGTCCACTGATTCCACCAGCGCCGCCAGAATCGGCAACCGGGCAAAAGAGTCGGCCAGCGCCACCAAATCGCGACCGTTGGCAGTGCCGGAGCCAGCCCGTCCGGCCAGCCGTTCCAGGTCATAAATCTGCTTGAGCTGCTGCTGCAGCGCCGTGCGCAAAGAACCGTCTTCTACCAGTTCCTGAATCGTGGCCTGCCGTTCCTGAATTTTTTTGACTGACAGCAGCGGCTGCAACAGCCAGCGGCGCAGGGCCCGACCGCCCATGGCCGTCACCGTCCGATCTAGGGCCCACAACAGCGACCCGTTGTAGGTGCCGTCGCGAGAGGTTTGGGTGATTTCCAGATTACGACGGGTTTGGTGGTCGAGTACGAGAAAGTCGCTGAGTACGTAGGTGCTGAGCAACTGTAAGGGCACTGGCGTGTCTTTTTGGGTGTCTTCGAGATATTCCAGTAGGCCGCCAGCAGCGCGAACCGCTAGAGGCAGGTGATCGCAGCCGATGCCTTCAAGCGATCGCAGCCGCAAGGTTTGCAGCAGTCGCTGCCGGGCTTCAATGTGGGCAAAGGAGCCCTGCGATCGCAGCGTGTAGCAAAATTGGCGCGGCAGGCACTCCGGCAGCTGGTCCGACGCTTCGCCGGGACGCAGCATGGCTCGCAAATCGGGCGTATCGGTCGGCAGCAGGGTTTCTGATGGCTGCAGCCGCATCAGTTCTTGCTCAACCTGCGCCAAATCGTTGCACTGCGTGGTGAAAAATTCGCCAGTGGAGACATCAGCGTAGGCCAACCCCCAACTCTGTCCGGCAATCACTACCGCCGCTAAAAAATTGTTGCGCCGCGCCGTGAGCATCCCTTCTTCGATCACGGTGCCGGGAGTGATTACGCGGGTCACTTCCCGCTTCACCAAGCCCTGGGCTTGAGCCGGATCTTCCACTTGATCGCAGACGGCGATCGCAAAGCCCTTTTCCACCAGTTGGATGCAATAGCGACTAAGAGCGTGGTGGGGAATGCCCGCCATCGGCACCCGACCCACGGCTTTGCCCGCTTCTTTGCTGGTCAACACCAACTCCAACTCGCGGGCGATGGTGATGCCATCCTCAAAAAAGGTTTCAAAAAAGTCACCCACTCGGTACAGCAGCAGCGCGTGGGGATATTCCTGCTTGACCTGCACATAGTGACGCATCATCGGCGTCAAGTCCTCAGCCTTCACATCCTTGCAGTTGGCATGGCGGACGGTATGTTTTGCTAAGCGTTCTGGAATGCCTTGATTGGCCTCGTTTTCAGCGGGCGCGGTCATAACCCTCTTCTGGATGCACGATATCTTTCCGATTGTAGGGTGCACCCCTGGATCTGGGAGTCATCTTCTACAAGTATTCAGATCTGCTGCCAGTCGGGATGAACCCGTGTCCGTCAGCTTTGGCCGACCGATTTAAATAACTTAAGGGAGCTGCTTGAAAATAGCCTACCCAGTCGTTGGGGTTTGGCACTGCCGAACCCTGACAGCCACTTGGTGCTTTGGGCGAGTTATTTAAGCGCCGATCCCTCAGCGGACGCTACGACAGCGGTAGCCTCTTCACCACCGGCGCTGGGATGAAAGTAGTCATAGATTTGCTGAGCCATATGGGGGCCGATGCCGGGAACGTTGGCAAGCTGCTCGGTCGAGGCTTCGCGAATGTAGTCGATGGAGCGGAAAGCAGCCAGCAGTTCTTTTTGGCGATGCTGGCCCAAACCGGGAATGTCGGAGAGGCGCGATCGCCGCATCCGACCCGTACGCTTTTTGCGGTGAAAGCTGACGGCAAAGCGGTGGGCTTCGTCTCGCAATCGCCGCAGCAGCTGCACGCCGGGCTGTTCGGCCTCGGTGTTTAAGGGGCGGGATTCTCCTGGCAGAAAAATTTCTTCGCGCTTTTTCGCCAAACTGACCACGTTCAGGTCCTGCAGTAGGTTCAGTTCCCGCAGCACTTCCACTACGGCGGAAAGCTGGCCTTTGCCCCCGTCAATCATCACCAGGTCGGGCCAGTCGGGATTACCCACCCGCTGCTTATGGGGGTCGGCGGCGTAGCGGCGGAAGCGACGACGAATCACCTCGGCCATGCTGGCAAAGTCGTCGGAACGCCCCGATCGCACCTCAGGATTTTTGATTTTGTAGTGGCGATAGTGCTGCTTAGCGGGCATGCCGTCCACAAACACCACCTGAGATGCCACCGCGTCGGAACCCTGAATGTGGGAAATATCGTAGCCTTCAATGCGCTTGGGCTGGTCGGGCAGATCGAGAATTTCCGCCAAATCCTGCATGGCCTGGGCATTGCGATCGGCGACCTTTTGCGTGCGCACCAGCTCGTACTGGGCGTTGCGCTCTACCATTTCCACCAGTTCCGCTTTGGTCTGGCGCTGGGGCACCTCGATCGCCACTTTGCGGCTCCGGCGTTCCGTTAAGTATTTCGCCAGCATGTCCGCCTCGGGCAGCTCGTGCTGCACCAAAATTTCGGCGGGAATCTCAATCGGCTCCACCATCGAATAGTGTTCCTCCAACACCCGCTGGAGAATTTCGCCGGGTGTCCCGGCTTGGGCGTCGGCATTGAACCCCAGGCGGCCCACCAGGCGGCCAGCGCGAATTTGGAAGAGCTGGATACAGGCGAACTGGTCGTCGCTGGAAAGGGCGATCGCATCCCGCGATACCGTATCGTCCGGCAGCGCCACTTTTTGATGGGCCGTCAATCGCTCCAGCCCCTTTAACTGATCGCGAATTAGCGCCGCCTGCTCAAATCGCAGCTCCTCAGCAGCTTTTTCCATCTGCCGGGTCAGCACGCTTTCCAACTCATCCGTGCGGCCTTGAAACACCATTGCCACCCGCTGCACGGTCTTATGGTAATCCTCGGGAGAAATGAGTTCCTGGCACACACCGGGACAGCGACCAATGTCATAGTTCAGGCAGGGCCGATCTTTGAATAATGGCTGGGGCCGCTGCCGCAGGGGAAAGGTGCGCTTGGCAATGCTCAGGGTGCGGCGCAGCAGTCCCGCATCTACGTAAGGGCCGTAGTACCGATCCTTAAGGTTTTTACGGCGCTTGCGGGTGACGAAAATGCGCGGATAGTCTTCCGACCAGGTGATGCAGAGGTAGGGATACTTTTTATCATCTTTGAGCAGCACGTTGAAGTGCGGCTGATGCTGCTTAATCAGGTTGGCTTCGAGGGCTAGCGCTTCGGCTTCAGTGTCGGTGACAATAAACTCGATATCAACAATTTGCATCACCATAATCGCCGTGCGCGGCATATGGCGATGGGTATCGCGAAAGTACGATCGCACTCGGTTTCGCAATCTTTTGGACTTACCAATATAGAGAATTTCGCCCCGGGCGTCTTTCATAAAGTAGACGCCGGGCTCAATGGGCAGCTCTTTCAGAATTGCTTCGAGCCGCTCGGAATCTTTGACGAGGGTTGGGCGCTCTTCAGAATACACGGGCAGATGTTAAGGGCACTCAGGGGCGAATACTTGTCCTACCAGCATAGCGAGGATAGCAAAAACGCTTTAGTAGGGGAATAAACCTGTTGCGAATCGAGATATCCGCAGGGGAGTGAATGGGTGAATGGCGCGATCGCCTGTGGAAGCATCCTGTAAATGGCATGACGCCGAAGCGGTCAGCTCAGTTGGACAAAATGGCGGAAAAGAAATCAGTACCGTTCAAAAAAACTCACATCCAGGCAGACCAATCAAAAGATTGGCTCGCTAAGACAGGAAAGGTGTTCTACAAGCGATGATCCGCAAGCTGTCGTAAGTTGCGGGGAACGCAGGAGACCTCCTTTACAAATAAAGTTGAGGCCTTCTTCCGTCCCTTTAAGCTTGAGGAAACGCTCTTTTGAGTTCTGGAAGCCCTGATGTAGGTTTGCAAGTCCCTTACATCGGAAGATCAATAGTAAGGCATGAAAAAGCAACTCGTGGGTATTTAGCGGGATCGTAACCGGCGCAAACGCTTTTGGTTAGGTAACTGGCAACAATTGCGGCTTGCTACCTTATCCTGAAACTCGAATTCAGGCCAGGGAGCTTAGATTTAGAAAGCCCAGTACCACAAATGAGCTTCTAGTCCTCGGGTAGTATCCACTTCGGCGGCTGTGAGGCGCGTTCCAAAATCTTTTTACGAACGGCCTCATCAGCCATTTCTAGCATTTTGTCGAGGGAGGTTTCCTGAATGAATTTAGACGTTTGCTGGACATACTCTTCATTCTGTGGGTCGGTGTTTGGCGTCTCGCTATCAGCACTGGACATTTCGTTATTGGCACTGTTGGCGTCAGAATTAACCGGTTCCATAAGACTTTCTCTGCTTCACGTTTAAGCGTCGCTAATTGCCGATTTGGCAATTCCGCTGACTGCATACCTGTAGAAGATTTTAAGGGATTACTCCTCAAAGATGGTGAGATGGAGTTTTAGCTGGAGT
Source organism: Cyanobacteria bacterium P01_C01_bin.120 (assembly GCA_039027715.1). GTDB lineage: Bacteria > Cyanobacteriota > Cyanobacteriia > Phormidesmidales > Phormidesmidaceae > Halomicronema. Next base: position 12,484 of record JBCCJU010000033.1, on the reverse strand, counting down.
GAGGCCTCTCTCACAAGGCCAGAATTTACGCAGTTAAATCCGATTTTGGTCCCTCAATTCCCCAATGTAGAGAAATTGGATTTAACCCGTCTCAGATTCGGAGATATAAGAAGCGTTTGCACAAATTCCCGAGGTTTCTGGCTTTAACTGATGGCAAGTCCTAAGACTGTCGGTAAAATCTGCTCTCTTTTTAATTAGTAGGGCATGCTGAAGAGCGAACGGGAGGCCACCGGCAGTTAGCGGCGCTCCGTCAGTTGTCCTTTCAATGGAGTGTGAGTATGTGCGATCGCCCATTTCATGACCAAATGCCCGCGCTGCTGCAGGCGATGAATGCTGAGGGACAGTTGATTGCGGTGACTAATCAGTGGTTGGCCTGGTTGGGCTACGAGCGCTCGCAAGTCATCGGTCGCCCATGGCAGGATTTTTTAGTTCCAGAATCGCGATCGCAAACAGCTACCGGCGGGTTGCTTTTGTCAAACGGCGCTGCCACCCCACCTAAACGACGGCAATGGCAGACAGCACAAGGCGAAATCGTTAGTGCTGACTTAGCCGCAACGGCGATTTACGGGGAAACGGGGAAGTTGGAAACCTGGTTAGTCAGCCTGTCTGTGCCAGGGCCGACAGTACCGCCATTGTCAGCGTTGACGACAGAACGGCTGTCCGCAGTGCCGCAGTCGGACAATTGCCTCAGTCAGATCGATGTGGAGCAGCTGCTGCAAATCATGGCCGACGCCTTCAAAGAGTTCCTTTGGATTGACAGCATTGTTGAGCACCGCTCACTGTACAACAATCCTCAATTGGAAGAGGTCTGGGGGATTCCTGCTAGCGTTTTGCAAAAAGATTTGAATGCGCTGACGAAAGCGATTCATCCGGCCGATCGAGCAGCCTTCCAGCAATTTTTAGGGGAGCGATCGCAGTTAATTGGCCGTCAGAAAGTGGAATTTAGGATTAACCATCCCCGCAAAGGGCTGCGGTGGTTACAATCGCGCGCCTGTCCTCTGCGTAATTTACAGGGGCAGTCTGAATGGGTGATTGGCGTAACGGCTGACGTTACTGACCAAAAATACACAGCCGCCAATCTGCAAGAGGTGGAAGAGCGACTACATTTATTAATTGATAGTTTGCAAGATGTATTCTGGCTCACGGATTTGCAAACCGGTCGTAACGTTTACGTCAGTCCAGCTTTTGAAAAGCTTTGGCAACTGCCACGCTCGGTCGCGGCTGAGGAACCCTTAGCGTTTGCTCAACGGATTCATCCTAACGATCGCAATCGCGTGGTTGCTGAGCGAGCGCAGTGCATTGAGCAAGCTAGTGATTTCGCCACCGAATATCGATTGCTGCTGCCGAACGGCGATATCCGCTGGATTGGTGATCGCGGCTCAATCATTGTGAACGATGCTGGCGTGCCAGTAAAAATGGCCGGTATTGCCACTGATATTACGGCTCAAAAGCACGACAAGCTGTGCCTAGAGCAGTATGAACGCATTATTGCGGTCAATCCTGATCCAGTTTGCGTCGTCGGCCAAGATTACACCTATCGGCTGGTCAACCAAGCTTTCCAATCCTGGTTTGGCAACGGTCGTAATCTCTTAGGCCAGCATATTGCCCACTGTTTTAATGCAGACTTTTTTGCCACCGTGGCTAAGCCACGTATTGATCAGGCGCTGCAGGGAATCACTCAATATTTTGAAGAATGGGTACATAACCCTCAAAAAGACGATCCTCGGTTTATCAGCATTACCTACACGCCCTATTACGAAGCTGACGGCCAGATTTCTGGCGTCATCAATAGCATTCGCGATGTCACCGCCCTGAAGCAAGCTCGCGATCGCCTCAACCAGATGACTGAACGGCTGCAGTTCCACATTCAAAATTCGCCTTTAGCGGTGATTGAGTGGGATCGCCACCAAAGAATCCAAAACCTGTCTGAACGAGCGACCGACTTTTTTGGCTGGTCAGCAGCAGAAATGCTGGGGCTGCACATCAGTGAACTACCCATTTTTTCTGCTGAAGCCAACATCAACACCGCCAGCTGCATCAACAAACTGGTGCGGGGAGAAGTGCAAAACCAAATTTTTGTCACCCACAACATCACTCGCAATGGTGCAGAAATCTACTGTGAGTGGTACAACTCAGTGCTGAAATCAGAATGCGGGCAGGTGATTTCAATTTTGTCTTTGGTGCAAGATGTTACCGAGCGGCGGCAGGCTCAACTTGCACTGCAGGTCAGTGAAGAGCGCTGGCAACTGGCAATCACCGGCAGCAACGAGGGCATTTGGGATTGGCATCTACCGACTAACGAGGTGTTTTATTCGCCCCGTTGGAAAGAAATTTTGGGCTATGGCGATGCCGAACTTGACAATGTTTATGCTACTTGGCGCTCCCGGATTCATCCGGATGATTGCGAGCCAGTGCAGGCAGCAATGACGGCCCACCTGCAGGGGCAAACCGCTACCTATTTTGTGGAATATCGGATGCGCCACCGAAACGGTAACTACGTCTGGATTTTGTCTCGCGGCCAAGCTATCTTCGACGAGGCCGGCGAACCGGTGCGTTTTCTGGGCTCTCAAGTGGATGTGAGCGATCGCAAGCAGGCTGAACTTGACCTGCAGGCCTCACAAAAACTGCTGCAGTTAGTTTTTGACCATCTGCCCCAGCGGGTGTTTTGGAAAGATCCAGCAGGCCGCTTCTTAGGCTGTAATCAAGCCTTTGCCACCGATATGGGACAGACGGACCCCAGTCAGCTCATGGGCAAACTGGAAAGCGACTTTCAGGTATTTCCTGCCGACGTGCTGGCGATGTTTCAGGCGCGCGATCGCCAAGTGATGTCAGCGAAGCAGGCGATCGTGTTTGAAGAATGTCCCCAGGTTTATGCTGACGGCCGGAGACGCTGGGTCTCAACCATCAAGTCACCGTTTAGGACTCCCCAGGGCGAACTGCTGGGCATCTTTGGCTGCTATGAAGACGTAACCGATCGCGTATTGGCCAAACAGTCTCTGCAGCGCTACGCCCGGATGATCGAAGCAGCAAGCGACGCCATCTGCCTGCTAGATGCTGACTATCGCTACCAAATCATTAATCGCACCTATCGCGACTGGTACGGCTATGATAACCAGCCAATTTTGGGACAAACGGTGGCCGATGTCTTGGGCCAGACGGCATTTGAGCAGCGACTGCAACCGCTGTTAGAGCGCTGCCTACAGGGCGAAACCTTGCAGTACGAACGCTGGTTTGAGTTTCCTCACCTGGGCAAGCGCTTTCGCAACGTCACTTTTACTCCCTATCGAGAAGACACGGGCGAAATTACTGGCATCGTAACCAGCATTCGCGACTTGACGGCCTTAAAGGATGCTGAAGCAGCTCAACGCTACAGTGAAAAAGTATTTTGGGCAATTTTTGAGCAGTCGGCTGTCAGCATGGCCCAAATTGCCCTTAATGGCACCTATCTCAAAGTCAACCCAGCCTTTTGTCAGCTTGTGGGACTTGACGAGCCCGACCTGATTGGAGAGCATTATGCCAAAGTTACCCACCCCGACGATTTAAGTCACGACATTGAACTCAGCGATGCAGTGGTTTGTGGGCAGGTGCCAGCGCAAAATATTAACAAGCGATTTATCTGTGCTGATGGTTCCGTGCGTCACGTGCAGGCGGTGGTGACCGCAGTGCAGGACGAACATGGGCAGCCGATGTTTCTATCGTCTGTTTATAACGATGTGACTAAGCAGGTTTTGGCAGAGCGATCGCTCCGCAGTGTCGTTGAAGGGACCGCCGCCGTTACTGGCGAAGCCTTTTTTCCGGTTTTGGCGCATCAGCTAGCCAAGGCCTTAAGGGTTGACCATATTTTGATTAATCGGCTTGACGACGATGAGACCCTAACGACCATCATCTTTTTAAGCCATCAGGAATACCAACCGACGCTGACCTATTCCAGAATTAAGACGCCCTGTGACCGAACTTTAAGATACGGGTTTTATTGCTGCCCAGACAAGGCTCGCGAACGCTTTCCTGAAGATGGGGATCTGGAGCTACTTGATGCCGAAAGCTACATTGGCGTCGCGCTGACGGGGAGTGATGGCAACCGGATGGGCGAAATTTGCGCGATCCACAGTCAGCCGATTCAACATCTTGACACTGCGACTGCTTTGCTAACTATTTTTGCGGCCCGCGCTAGTGCTGAGTTGGAACGCCAGCAGTCGATTCAAACCCTGAAAACGCGCGAAGCCAACTGGCGTAACATGCTGAATAATATGCCAATGCTGTTGAACGCTGTCGATGATAATGGCCTCATCACTCTTTGGAATCAGGAGTGTGAACGGGTCACCGGCTACAGCGCCGCGGAAGTCATCGGCAATCCGGACGCGCTGCAGTGGTTCTATCCTGATGCTGACCAATCACCATCGGTACCAGCTTCTCGGAGCGATCGCACCAGCAGTTATCGAAATCAAGAATTACCCCTCACCTGCAAAGACGGCAGCACTCGCATTATTGCCTGGTCTAACCTTTCGAGCCTATTTCCAATTGTTGATTTGGGTTCATGGAAGGTTGGGGTTGACGTTACCGAGCGCCGCCACGCCGCCGATCAAATTCGGCAATTAAACCAAGCCTTAGCTAATCAAAATCAACGGCTGGAGGAACTGGTGGAGCTGCGGACAGCGGAACTGATGACCCTAATGAATACTTTGCCAGATCAGATTTTTGTCGTTGATCGGGCTGAAAATGTACTTCAATTTGGCAACGAGGCCGTAGTTGAGTTTGCCCAATGCTCCAGCCGTCAGGAGTTTGAGGGAAAGCGCCTCGAAGAGCGATTTCCAGCGGCGCAAGCAGCTGTCTACGCTCAGCAAAATCGTGAGGTGTTCGAAACTGGCAAAGTCTTACATCTTCAGGAGACCTTTGATACGCCTGCTGGACAGCTTTTCTTAGACACCTATAAAATCCCGTTGAAGCGCCCTAATGGCGAAGTTTATGCGCTAATCGGCACTTCTCGCGATGTTACCGAGCTGGTGAAAGCTCGCCAAGCCATTGAACAGCAGGCCATTCAACTAGAAGAAGCCAATCAAGAACTGCAGTCGTTCTCCTATTCGGTGTCCCACGATTTGCGCGCGCCGCTGCGGCATATTAATGGCTTTATCGCCGCTCTGAAACAGCGGCTTAAAACCACAGAAGCCGCAACGGATTCCACAATTGTTCACTACGCCAATGTGATTGAACAGAGCAGTCTCAAAATGGGGCTGCTAGTTGATGGGCTGCTGACGCTGTCACGGGTCGGGCGGCGGGAGATGAGCCTACGGACGGTCACTTTGACGCCGCTGATTGAGCAGGCGATCGCCCTAGCCAGTGACTCCCCAGGCGAGCTAAGAGATAACCTGCACATCACTGTGGATGAGCTCCCTCCAGTGCGCGGCGATGCCACTTTATTGCAGCAAGTCTTTAGCAATTTGATCGGTAACGCTGTGAAATTTAGTCGCGATCGCACCCCAGCCACCATTCACGTCGGCCATCAAGATAACGGCACTTTCTTCATTCGAGACAATGGTGTGGGATTCAACATGGCCTATGCGGATAAGCTGTTTAGTCCGTTCCAGCGATTGCACAAACAAGGAGAATTTCAGGGCACGGGGATTGGCCTGGCAATTGTTAACCGCATCATCCATCGTCACAAAGGAAAAATTTGGGCTGAGAGCGCCATCGACTGTGGCACAACAATTTATTTCACGCTGCCTGTGGCCTCTACCACTACAGAGCGATTGGCAGACAGGAATAAGGTCAAATAAAGCTAAACCAGGCCGGACATCTTACGAAAATAGGACTCACGCAGTTCACCGATATCCGGCCTGATCAGTATCTGGCCTGACCAGCCTTACACCGCTAACTGACAGGCCCCACCGAGGCCACAGCTCAGCTCCTCCATCGTCACCTTGCCGTCATGATCAAGATCAAGCGCGTCAAACACGGCATCAGTGCCCATCCATTCCTCACGCGTAATCAAACCATCGCCATCGAGATCGTAGGCGGAAAATAGATCCTGAGTGGCGTGGTTGGCGACTTCTTCACCTTTGCTCAAGCTAGACAAACGATCCGTCAGCAGGCTTTCTAAGGTTTCCAAGGCTTTGCTAAAGCCCTTAATACCCTCGTCCAACTTTTCCGACGCCATGCGGTCGGCGGCATGCATCTTGTCAAAAGTAGCTTTATCGACGGTAATTTTTTCAATCGTCATCGACTCTGCTTTTGCTGGATCTAGCTTGCGCTCTAGCGTCCCCTCCTGCTCTTTGAGCTGTGCTAGCAACTTTGGCGAAATGGTCAGCAGATCACAACCCGCCAGCTCTTCCAGCTCGCCGGTATTGCGGAAACTGGCACCCATAACTTCGGTTTTGTAGCCAAATTTTTTGTAGTAGTTGTAGATTTCGGTCACGGACTGCACCCCCGGGTCCTCGGTCGGCGTGTAGTCTTTGCCGGTCTCTTTTTTGTGCCAGTCGAGAATGCGACCGACGAAAGGAGAAATTAGAGTGATTCCGGCCTCGGCACAGGCGATCGCCTGATGCAGACCAAACAAAAGCGTCAGATTACAGTGAATGCCTTCTTTTTCCAACGTTTCGGCGGCCTTAATACCTTCCCAAGTGGAGGCAATTTTGATCAAAATGCGATCGCGGCTCATGCCGGCAGCTTCGTACTGAGCAATCAGGTCGCGGGCAGTGGCAATTGTGGCATCAGTATCGTAAGACAAACGGGCGTCTACTTCAGTTGAAACTCGGCCAGGAATGATTGCTAAAATCTTGAGGCCAAAAGCTACCGCCAAGCGCTTGAAGGCCAAATTAGCGATTTCCTGCTCGGAAGCTGCCTCGCCGGCCTCCTGCTTTGCCTGTAACAGCGTTTCATCGACGATGCTGTGATACTGCGGCATCTGAGCCGCTGCCGTAATCAACGAGGGATTGGTCGTGGCATCCTGGGGCGTAAACTGCTCAATTGCTTGAATGTCACCCGTATCGGCAACAACTACAGTGAGGTCGCGGAGCTGCTCTAGCAAGTTCTTAGCCATGTCGCTTTCCTCTTTAGGTGAGTGGAGAAAATGTCATCGATATTCTATCGAGGCATTTTTGCAGGTGCATCAATCGTAAGGTCGCATTAATTGTCGAGAAAAAATACTCAAGACTATGATGCAATTTATTGCATATTCAGCAAAGTTTGAATACACTTTATATGCAACTTATTGAATATATTGTATGAATGTCTCTGATTCGGCTGCAGTTTTATCACCAGCGACTGCCTCAACTTCGCGATCAACGTCATTTTCTGACACCACCTATTCCAGTGAAGCGGTGCAAAAGATTTTGCAGCGTGCTTTAGAATTACGTACCGATGGGCGCTTCTCCACGCAACAGTTACGCGAAATGGCCGCTGAGTTGGACATTTCTCCAGAAACATTGTCAGCAGCAATATCAGACTGGAATTCACAACAGTCCGAGGCTATTTCAAGGGTTCCGCTGGCAAGAGTCAGCTCTCGACGGCAGCAGTGGCGCACCTATGCTCTGGCTAGTGTGCTTATGATTGGCATCGATATTTTGACTGCGGGCACATTGACCTGGTCAATTTTTCCAGTTTTAGGCTGGGGGTTGGGCTTGACCTGTGGCAAGTGCGATCGCCCGTAAATTTCCCTTAAATTCGGTCGTTATTGCAACCGCATCGTGAAGCGATGCGCAAGGACACGCATCGCTGTTACGCGAGAACACTCGTCGCTTCATCCTCGGGCGTTGGAGGTTCCGTAATTTCGAGAAGATAGCCCGTAGTCTGTAGGGGCATGTTGGAATCAGTCAGCGCTATTGACGCCCACGGCAATCGTTGAGGTGACGATTATGCAAATTCGATGGAAACGACTCCTGCTGCAATTTATTTTGTGGCTATCAGCCGAAGTAATTTTGACCTCTATGGGTTTGGATGATTTGGCTGACTATGGTGAATATCATGTCATTTGTAAGCTGACGGTGATGACTCAACAAATTGACCAGCCTGTTGCTGCTTAATCACCGGCCATGACGCCTATTTTCGAGGCGTTTTAAGACTCTTTACAGTAACTTTAAAACATTACGTGTCCAGCATTTTTATCAGCTAACTCAGACGCGCCACATAATTTGTAAATTCATCCATGTTATTGGGTGAAAGCATTTTGCCAGCGAATGACCTGTGAGATTGGGCATCGCCAAAGTGAATACATTAAAAATTACAAAACTGACCGGCGATCGCTAGCGTCGCCAAAGAAGATGTTGTAAACGCAGAACCGCAGTATGCTCAGCAAATTTAGTAAAGTGCGCTCTGACGCTGACCTGGCAGCCATTCCAGGATTCCTGAGATTTTCTTCGCCAATTCACGAATGAACGGGGAGAAAAATGGACTGAAGTTTCGTCAACCTCTACATCTGCCCACCATTCAAGCCGGATTAAGGGGTTTAGGATAAGAAATAGTGTAGTAGCTGAACAGTTGGCTCCCTTTCTGGAACATAATCTTCGACTGAACTTTCCTCTGACACGACATTGGCACAGGGTTTATATCTCCACAATATTTCATTGGCTGAAAACCTTTCGCTTCAGCCAATGAACGTAGAAAAAACGTGCGTCAGTCTTAATAAAAGGAAGCGCGGCGTCATTTATTTTATTAGCAAATGATTGTAGTTAGAAATCAACTTTATTTTTGCTAATTTTGAGTATCTCAATATCAGGATCTGCCACCCTAGATGTCATCAAATTAAAAGCAAAATTCGATGGATAGATTTCCCACTATGGCACAGCGATCGCTGCGCTATGGGCTGTGTTTTTGCCTCAGCCTATTACTTGTCTTGGCAATCAATTTTTTACCACTGCTCAGTGCGTCAACGCCTGCAGAGCCCAGCATCACGGCGCGATCGCCTCTTTCTACCCAAGGGTCACGCATTATCGACAGTCAAGGGCAGACAGTGCTGCTGCGGGGAGTCAACTGGTTCGGCATGGAAACAGAAACCCATACTCCTCACGGCCTGTGGAGCAGGGATTACAAAGAGATGCTGCAGCAGATTAGGTCTCTGGGCTACAACACTATTCGCCTGCCCTTTTCAGTGCAGTCGCTACGCTCTCAAAATATTTCTGGTGTCGATTTCAACAATGGCAGCAATCAAGATTTACAGGGCAAAACTCCCCTGGAAGTCATGGATTTAGTTATTCAAGAAGCCGAGCGTCAAGGCTTGTGGATTTTGCTCGACAGCCATCGCCTTAACGATTACCGCATTCCCGAACTCTGGTATGGCGATGGTTTTACTGAAGCTGACTGGATCAGCACTTGGGAACTGTTGGCGCAACGTTATCGTAATCAGGCGAATGTGATTGGCGCCGACTTGAAGAATGAGCCCCACGGGGTTGCCAGCTGGGGCACTGGCGAGCGCGCGACTGACTGGCGACTAGCCGCTGAGCGTGCCGGTAACGCTATCCAAGCCATCAATTCTGACTGGTTGATTGTAGTAGAAGGGGTACAAAATAACGTTCCTGGACAACAGCTCGACCATTGGTGGGGCGGCAATTTGGAGGGGGTTAAAAATTACCCTGTGCGCCTATCGCGCCCCAACAAGCTGGTCTATTCTCCCCATGAGTATGGCGCTGGCGTTCATAATCAGTCCTGGTTTAACGAGCCCAGCTTTCCGCAAAATCTGTTGACTCGATGGCAAATCGGGTTTCATTACATTGCCGAGGAAAATATCGCCCCTATTCTGATCGGTGAATTTGGCGGTCGACAGGTTGACGCTAACTCTAAGGAAGGTATTTGGCAACGAAAGCTGGTGGATTTTATTCGCCAAAATGATCTTCACTTCACTTACTGGAGCTGGAATCCCAACAGTGGAGATACTGGCGGTATTTTGCGGGACGACTGGCGCTCAATCGACGAACCGAAGCAGACCCTGCTAAACACGACGCTGACTGCCAGCGAAGTGGCATTTGCGCCCACCGCCATACGGACGCCAGCGCCAGAACCGACGCCAGAATCGATGCCAACACCGACGCCAGAACCGACACCAGAACCGACACCGGAGCCGGCGCCAGAGCCTACTTCACAGCCAGAGCCGATCTCAGTACCAACAGAGCGATCGCAGCTGCAGGCAGCGGTTAATCTGCAATCTGACTGGCAGCAGGGGTTCTGCCTTAACTTTCAGGTCACCAACACTGGGGCGGCCCCTACGCAAAACTGGCAGCTCCGCTTTCAAATGAATCAAGCAGCCATTCAAAATGGTTGGAACGGCAACTTCATCAATCAGGGAACCCAATACACTGTGACGCCGCCCGACTGGGGACGAGCCATTCAGCCGGGAGACACGGTGGAATGGATGGGCTTTTGTGCCGCTAAATCTGGCGACGATTATTTGCCTACACAAGTTACCGCTCAACCCTTGAACTAGAGACGGTCACAGTCAATTAATGAATCGGGCGATCGCAAATTCCTCTGCGATCGCCCGATTCGTATCTTGCTAGTACCACAAACCAGTTAACTGGAGGCTGCCATCATTTAGCGGTCAAATCCTCGTGCTGAAAGCGTTTCAGCATAAGAACTTGTTTTGCAGAGCGGGCGCGGATGTGCTTATACCGCAAGCATTCTGACTTTAATTGATGATGCGCCGTAGCGAGCCAGCGAAACTGAGAAAAATGCCGCAATTCTGAATAAAGTAAATTCCCAGAGTCTATTTATTTAGCACAGCTCTGATTCACGGCACCGAGAGATTTTTGCCGCCAGTGCCCGCCGATGACTAAGATAAAGTCTTTGCTGAATTCTTCCTCTACTTTGCCGTCTGTTAAGCCTTCACCATCGTTAATTAGCGCAGGCAGCTTATATGCCCTCTTAGCCTATGGTTCTTGGGGGCTTCTGCCGATCTACTGGAAATTTTTTACCCAAAGCTCTGCGGTTGAAGTCCTAAGCCACCGTCTAATTTGGTCGCTGGTATTTTTGGCGCTCGTGCTAATGGTGCAGCAGCGCCAAGCCGAAGTGGGCGTCCTACTCAAATCGCCTCGCCGCCTAGGGCTGTTGCTGGCTACGGCTATGTTGTTGACGTGCAATTGGGGGCTTTATATTTATGGCGTTAACAGCGATCGCGTAGTAGAAACCAGTCTCGGCTATTTTATTAATCCGATGGTGAGCGTGCTGCTGGGCTTTATATTTCTGCGTGAACGTCTGCACTGGGGTCAGCGAATGGCGGTTTTGCTGGCGGCGATCGGCGTTGGCTATTTCATTTGGCAGTTCGGTGCCGTGCCGTGGATTGCCCTGGGACTGGCGATAACGTTTGCGTTTTATGGGCTGCTGCGCAAGGTCGGAGCGATCGCCCCCATGACCGGACTGGCGATCGAAACGCTAATGATAACTCCCCTAGCGCTGGCGCTAGTGATCTACTGGCAAGCCCAGGGCGTGGGAAATTTTGGTACATCGTGGTCTTTAAGCCTGCTATTCATCGGCGCCGGCGTTGTCACCTCGATGCCGCTGCTGTGGTTCAACAATGCGGCCAAGCGGCTAAGGCTTTCAACCTTAGGATTTTTTCAGTATGTGGCACCGTCTTTACAGCTTGTGCTTGGAGTGTTTCTCTACCGCGAACCCTTTACCGTCACCCACACGGTTACCTTTAGTTGTATTTGGACAGCCCTGCTGCTATATTCCATCACGTCGATTTGGCACAGCGCGAGCAGCGCTGATTAGCCTGATGGGCAACTGTTTCATCTTCATCTCCTCGACTCCCATCTTGCCAATCTGGCCTGCTGGCGCCCACGATACTTACTTGAATTCGGTGTTGCCAGTCCCCGTTCCACTTGCCCCAAATCTCGAATATGTTGCGCTAACTCCAAAGCGAATATAGTAGCGGCGGGCTGCAGCAAACCACCCAAATGCTCCAGAACTCTCGCATAAATCTTGTCCGTGTCACCTGCCTAAGCACGATAGTCTGGCATACCCTCTCAACCGACGAGGAATAGAGAACTAATTCCGTGCGTGTTTGGTGCTCTTCTTACAAGACGGTTGCATTCAGCACTGATGGGCATTTCAGGAAAATTGTCCATCACCATGTCAGGTGCTGTCATCACTTAGATTCTCAATGCCTTGATGACAGAGAATTCAGCTCCTAGAAGATTCAGCTCCTAACTGATGAAATTAGAGCAGGCGTAATCAAGCCCATTCCTCAAGATTCCGACATTAAGGAACATGGATTAAATAACCTGTACTTCTGGGATGGCGGTGTAATTCCACTGTGGCAGGACGTCATCAAAGACAATCGACATTGTGGCTTTGAAGTCTTCAGCCGCTTTTCGTCCCGTTTGGTAAGGCTTGTCGAGAATGGCGGTAAACACCTTTAGTCCGGTTCGCGTCGTCGTCCGTGCGATGAGGTCGTGAACGGTCTGAACACTGTCGAAGATCATGCCTTGACAGGCCCGTGAGACCTGGGGAAACAGGCGATGCTCAATGGGGTTGTACTTGGAAGTGTAGGGTGGATAGTGAG
>JBCCJU010000032.1:0-40024 GCA_039027715.1 Cyanobacteria bacterium P01_C01_bin.120 | reverse complement strand
TATCAGCGTCGGAGCAGACTTTGCAGCGACATGCCAACTCTGAAGCAACACACTCATGTCTGATACAGAAAACCAGTTCTTGATCCGTTTTTGGGGCGTTCGTGGCAGCATCGCTTGTCCCGGATCACATACTGTTCGCTACGGCGGCAACACCGCCTGTATTGAGATGCGAGTAGGTGGCAGACTGCTGATCTTTGACGGCGGTACCGGACTGCGTGAACTTGGGCTTAAGCTACTGTCCGAGATGCCAATTGATGCCACGATGTTTTTTACCCACTCCCATTGGGACCATATTCAGGGGTTTCCGTTTTTTGTCCCCGCGTTTGTGCCTGGGAATCGGTTCGATATTTACGGCTCAATCGCACCCAACGGCTCCACCATTGAACAGCGGCTTAACGACCAAATGCTGCACCCCAACTTTCCCGTGCCCCTGCAAATCATGGGAGCGGACATGAAATTCTGTGATGTTGACTTGGGTGAGGTGGTGACCCTGGGCGACATTAAAATCGAGAATGCCCTGCTGAATCACCCAGGCGAAGCGATCGGCTATCGCATTACTTGGCGCGGCAAGACGGCAGCATATGTGAGCGATACTGAACATTTCCCAGATCGCCTCGACGAAAATGTTTTGTGGCTGGCGCGAAATGCTGACGTGATGATTTACGACGCCACTTACACCGACAACGAATATCACAGCGAAAAGTCCAGCAAGGTCGGTTGGGGCCATTCCACGTGGCAAGAAGCGGTGAAGGCGGCTAAAGCGGCCAACGTCAAGAAGCTTGTTATTTTCCACCACGATCCGCTGCACAACGACGACTTTATGGACGAAATTGCTCAAGATACCGCTGAACAGTTTCCCAACAGCGTCGTAGCTAAAGAAGGTATGGTTATTGACCTGATGTCGGCGCCCCAACCGGCGGTATTGGTTTGATGCAAAATTGTGGGTAAGCTTGCGAGGGCGTGATCCAGCCCGATTGCCAATGCTGGATCACGCCTTCGTAATAGGGCTGAACATCAAGCATTTGCTACGCAGACGTAGACGTCGTTCAACCCTTTAAATCACTCAACCTAAATTCGTCTCAGCTTTTGAAGCAAGCAGACCCTAATTTTGAAAATCTCGCGGACCAGTATAGCCAGACGCATCGGCTAAAGTTTCCAAGGACTGAGCGCCCACCAGCAATTCACCGTCCACCTCCCAGGTGGGAAAGCCGGTAAGGCCATCGACCGAACGGCACAGCTGCGCTTGGGAATTTTGGCCATCTTCAGCGCATTCAACATAAGGAATTTCTTTGGCCGCCTCTTCACCGAAAAGCTGTTTTTGATCGTGACAGTGGGGACACCAATAAGCGCCATACATAGCAGCGCCAGAGTCTTTTAAGTAAGCCGCTAGCTGCATTTCAGCGGTGCCAGATGCTGTCGTCACAGGGGGCCCTACGGCTCCAGGAGTATCAACTCCGCCACCCTGAGCATTACTGATGGGAGCATAAACGGCTAGAGTGCCCACCAGAGTAACGACTAAGACAATAACGCCGGTGAAAACCAACTGTCCTGCGTCATCCCAGCGGCGACCCAGCACCGTCAGAGCAAACATGGCGGCAGCAAAGATCGCCGACGTGATGCAATATAGGCAGGTAGTCTTAATTTCAAAGGCCAGCAGATACATCAAGTAGCCGCTGAATACCAGCATGGCGGTTGCGCCCATGAACAGCAGCAGCCACGTTTGGGACTCTAGCTGACGCCTCAGTTCTTTTTGTCGGTTAGGATCTAGGCTTAGAGGGCCCAAAGCCATTACCGCCATGCCGAGATAGCCCAAAAAGCCAAACAGCGTCAGCGGCAGTCCAAATACCTCAGCATAGGGGCTAGACAGAACGCGATCGCAGCCTCCAGTGGGACAAGCCGCGTCGCCGCCCAAAACTTTGACCACAGTGAGATAAGCCGTGCCGCAAGCTCCCATCAGAGCGATCGCTCCGATAATCCAGCGAGACCAGCGATGAATCCATAAAGGTTGCTGTCGGCGGCGTTGCATGTTGATGTGTATCCTCGGTTAACTCAGCCAGTGAATTTTCTAATCTATTCTGCCTCATGACACAGATCTCTGACAGGTTAAATTAGGCAAAACGTAAAAGCGCCATTTATTTAGAGGCCTCAGCGTTTTCTGCAATATCTAGGTAATCTACACTCATTTACTAACCCAAAGTTCGCAGAACTGATTTTATTACGCTCAAAGTAGGGGTTAAGTAAAGGTTTCATCGAATCAACATAGACGTCTTCAACCGACAACTGCTGATTACGGCTGCCGATATTGCGGTAGTATGCCCACACTAAATTGGCCCCACTAGACTGAAGCTGATGGGGCAGTGATCTATGGCTGGCTGCAGGGTAGTGCCAATAGATAAGAGCCAACATTCAAACCGGGGATTGAACTTATGAAACTTCTACGCCGGATATATTGCCTGTTTTTTCTAGAAAAGCATCACGGTCGGGCAATACTTCAAAAACACGATCCATACTGGTCAACTCAAACAGCATTTTGACCTGATCGTTAATCGAGCAGACATACATTTTTTTCTTGGAAGCTCTCACTTTTTTGAGCACAACTACTAAAATCCCTAAGCCCGAGCTGTCCACGAACGTAATTTTTTCCAAATCAATCAATAACGTCTCTACCCCCTCTTCGAGCGCCGCGTCAACTTCTTCACGAAAGGCTTCGGCTTGGGTGCCATCGAGAATACCGGTAGGCTCAAGAATACGAATATTAGCTTCCATAAGTTCCTCATGAATTTGCATATCGGCTGCCCGGGAAAACTCAGGATCAGCAATAAGTCACTGGACGTAACTTACTGTTTCAGGTTGCCCGCGTTCCTTCTAAATACACAATATTTGCATCAAGTTAGGATGATTTTGACAGATTTTTGACTAACTTGACGGCGATCGCACCCGTTTGCAAAGATGGCGAGCCGTTGTGACTGCTGATGACTATTGGCCCAATATGAGAGCTGAACGGCTGTCCGGCCGCGGTGACAGCCTGTAGCCAAGGAATGCGTTTAACTAACAGCGGCGCTAACGCTGGCCAGTTGAAGTAGGTTAAATCAGTATTGACTGAATCTAACTGAGCAATCAACTGGTCGAGGTCAGGACGAGACATGGGTGCTGTGGCAGACTGCTGCCACACCTGCTCTAGACCCATAAACGAGGTAGCCAACACTTCGTAGTCCTGGATTGAAGTATGAACGCCTATTATTTGAGTGGTTAGGCTGAGAGCGCTGCGGTCATCGGGACGATTAAGCGAAAATCGAGTCCACACCGTAACCGGACGCGATTCATAACTGAGGTGACTGACGGTAAGTCCTTGGGCTGCCGCATAGGCATCGACAGCGGCAACTTTTTCAGGAGTGGTAGGCGTCAGCAGCAGCCAACTAGGCTTGGCTCCCGGTAGAAATCCGAGGGCATAATCGTCCTGCAAGGCCGAGCCGAGTTCTGCCGTTGCTAGGTCAGAGTCCAAGGCTAGCGGAGAGAATATGTCTCGAATTGCCTGTTGCGTGACCTGATAGCCGCCAAAATTGGTGTTTAGCGTCGCCAACTGCTGTGACAGTTGGCCGCCAACGGTGGCAAACAAGGTGCTGGCAGGCAGCATCGCCAACATTGACTGAGGGGACGATCGCGTTGCTGGTGGCACCGTTTGCTCTGAGGCAAACGATAGTCCGGGGGCGGCTGCGATTGCCGCATCGCCTAGAAGCCCGCCGGCAAAGGCCTTAAAAGACACAAAGATAAAATTAGCGCGCTGGCCGGCGGGCTTAATCGACTGTTGCATTTCGGGAGCTTCACTTCCCAACCAGGTCAGCAGATTGGGCAAGTTGACCGTCATCCAACCGATACGATTGGGGGGTAACGTAGCGATCGCATCGCGGTAAGGGGCTGCTTTGGCCAAACTGATATCTGGGGCTCGATACGTGGCAATCGCCTGGCGCAAGACCCGGCTATCATTGGCCAGCAGCACATAGCGATCGCCTACCATGGCTGTCGCTAACGATTCCAATGCTAAGCCCGATGACGAGGTAGGCAATTGCGCAGCGGCGACAGTGGTCAGCGGTTGATCAGAAATCAAGGCGGTGCCGGCGGCGGTTTCAAAAATCAGGTTGCGCCCTTGGGCTGCGCGCCGTTGCCACAATAGATGAAGGGCTTCTTGGGCAGCGACCGCATCCTGGCAGCTCAGTACCGCTAAGTAGCCGGCCTGTAGACCATTCGTCGCGTCGTAATCCAAATCAGCCGTGGTGATTGCTAGGGAAACTTCTTGATCAAGCCAGGGGCGAATATCCGCTTCGTAGTTCCACCCCAGCCAGTCTTCAAGAGACTGCTGTAGCGATCGCCATTCTTGCCGAGCCACCGAACGTCGATCAGCAGCGGTCAGTAGCTGTCGCAGTTGCCAAAGGCGATCAGGCCGAGCCAATAGCGACACCATCAGTGGCGACTGTCGTGGAACAAACTGCGCCGCCAGCGGCTTTTCTTGGCCGCCCTCAGAAATCAGCGATCGCGGATTAGATGACGTCAGTCCCCAAAAGCCGACAACGCCAATCAAAACCAACAGTCCAGCAAATAGGGCGATCGCTGAATAGAAGGTGCGCGATTTCATAAAGTCTTTTTACCCATACGCCGAAGCATCACTGGTCCAGCGTATCAAGCTGGATTCCGTGACTAGTGTATTACTGCGGCGGCACCTTCTCGACGGCTGATTTACAAGTTGGAAGACTGCACCAGCCGCTCTGAATTCTGCGGTTTAGGCATCTCTAAAAATCCGCTCCTGGAAACGCTCGCCAAACGCCGATAAGCTGTCCTTGCAGTTGAACTTGATCAGCAGGAAATGTCTGAATGTCAAAGCTTTCGTTGGCGGGCACCAGCTCAACCATATCGCCTTTGAGCCGAAAATACTTAAGCGTAGTGCCATCAGGGACCTGAGCCGCAACAATGGTATCGGTGCGCACCCGCTTAGGATCTTTGATCGGACGCATGATGACGACGTCGCCATCACAAATCATCGCGTCGATCATACTATCCCCCTTGACGTTAAGAGCATAGTCACCCGGCTTGGTATTGAAATTGCCCGGGTTGAACGAAGGCGTTTCGGCATCGGCCTGGGCTTCGTTCACATAGCCAGCGGCAATATCGCCATAGATGGGAATGCCTTGCAAATCGTGGAGAATGCGAATAGTTCGCGCTCGGCCTTCTTCCCAATCGATGTAGCCTTTCTTGCGCAAATGATCGAGACGGCTCTGAATCGGGGCGGGCGATTTGAGATTCATCGCGCGCATCATCTGCCGAATTGAGGGCGAATGCTGGTTGTCGCGGATGTAAACAACAAGCCAATCGTAGAGTTCTTGTTGCGCTTCGGTTAAAGGTTCCATTCCGCCTTCCTCGGCATAGCCGACTTTGTTTCAAGCACAAATGTACCATCAATAGTTCAAAAAGTCTATCAGAATTTTTGTGAAAAATTATCTGCGATTCAGTGAGTGATTGCTGTCATTGCTGCCCATGTAGCCGTTGCCAATTTCGCTGGAACCAGCCGGTGGGCCATATGGGGCATTTTGGCCAAAGCTGAGCGGTTTGCAGATAATATCACTTCCCAAAATTTAGCCCTTGAGGATATTATGCCGAAAATTCAGCGATTAAAGCTTCTCGGGCTTGTTCACGATCGTCAAAGTGGATCTTCTCCGTACCGAGAATTTGATAGTCTTCGTGGCCTTTGCCAGCGATAAGTACGCAATCATTGGGCTGAGCTTGGGCGATCGCCGCGCGAATGGCCGCCGCCCGATCGCCGACTACCTGCTCTGGGGGCAGCTCTGCGGGGATGCCGGCCACAATATCAGCAAGAATGCGCTGAGGATCTTCAGTACGAGGATTGTCTGAGGTAACGATCGCTAAGTCAGACAACTCGTAGGCGATTTTGCCCATTTGCGGACGCTTGGTGCGATCGCGATCGCCGCCGCAGCCGAACACACAAATCAGCCGGCCGGATACAAAAGGACGTGCCGCTGTTAAAGCATTGCGCAAACTGTCGGGAGTGTGAGCGTAATCAACAATGACACTGGCGGCCTGCTGAAGATTTACCAGGACTCGCTCCATGCGCCCCGGCACGCCGCTAAACTGCGGTAAGCACTCACTGATTTGGGTTAGGGTGACGCCCAGATGCAGAGCCGCCCCGACCGCAGCCAACATATTGGCTAAATTAAATTGACCGACTAGCGGCAAATTAAACTCGAGAGAGCCCTGAGGCGTGTGCAGTTGGCCTTGCACACCGCTAGCGCTATAGGTCAAATTGGAAGTGTGCAGATCCGCTGCCCTATTTTCAACGCTATAGCTCCAGGCCCGATCACCAAGGCGCTCCAGCAGCCTCTCACCATAAGGATCATCCAGATTCACGATCGCCCGTCCGCGCAAATAATCATCGCTAAACAACAGCGCTTTCGCTTCAAAATAGGCCGCCATCGTTTCGTGATAGTCCAGGTGGTCTTGGGTCAAATTAGTAAACACCGCCACTTCAAAAGGACAGGCCCAGACCCGCTGCTGATGCAGCGCATGGGAGCTTACTTCCATCACAACCGTGCGACACCCAGCCGCCCGGGCAGCGGCTAAATCAGCCTGCAAATCGACCGCAAAAGGCGTTGTGTGGGTGGCCACGGCATCATGGCCCGGCCAGCGCGCATAAAGGGTGCCGAGTAAACCCGTAGGCTGCCCAGCCCGCAGCAGCAACGCTTCAATCAAGTGGGTAGTGGTGGTTTTACCGTTGGTACCAGTGACCCCCACCAGAGCCATTGCCTGCCCGGGCCGGTCATAGAAAATGGCTGCTGCTTCCGCACAGGTTAAGGCCATGTCGGGAAACGGCAGCACTAACGCCGACGGATTATGCACAATCGGTGAGCGACTAGCATAAGCAGCGGGGGAGACAAACGCTGCGATCGCCCCAGTCGCGATCGCCCCCGGCCAAAAGTCACCGCCATCCACGCGGGTACCCGGCATGCCGATAAACAAATCACCGGGCTGACAGGCTTGGGAATTGGTACACAAGCGCTTGATCGGTTGCGACAGGGCCGGATGCTCTGGCTGCGGAGCCAGCTCTGGGGTCACGCCAACTTGGGCTAACTGAGCAACCAATGTCCGTAAATCCATCTCAGCACCTTCCACAAAATTGATTGCGCCTATTCTGCCGTATTCGGCCCTAAATATGTCTGTAACATTTGCTCCAACCGCGCCACCGGCGCCCGGGGAGATAGCCGTGGTAAGGCTTCTTCTCGCTCACCGTCGGGCGTGGCAATCACGCGGCACAGCACTGGAATTTCGTATTGATAGCGCTGAAACCAAGCGGCTTGCGTAGTGATATCACGAATTTCTAGCGCTAAGTTGAGATGAGGTAGAGCCGCTAATTTTTCTTCTAGGCCTTCGCAAAGATGACATCCTGGCTTGCTGTACAGTACTAATTTCACTCAACTTCTCCTTGGGCAAACCGCACCAACCTGACGAACTCCTACGACTAATGTGCTGCCATAATAGCGATCACCCATGGGGAACAGCAAAGCTTGCAGTCGCTTGCTTGATGAAGTTCGAGCAGGCGCACTGAAGCTTAATTCAATAAGGCTCCAGCGATTGACTAGGCGCTTTGAAACTAGCACTGGCCAAGTTTCAAAGAGTCCCCAGCCGACGTTCACAAAGTGGAAACGAAACAGCCGTGTCAAAGCACTACCGGCAAACCTGTTTGCATAAGCAGCATAACCGGGTCAGTTTGCTTCACCATGACAGGCCGCAGTTGATTCAGACAATCATGACAAATTAAAGCGCGATCGCTGATTCTCGACAAATTCTTATAAAGCGGCAATCCCTTAACAGTAGCTAGATTAATGGCCACCAAAAGTGGAATCCTCGGAATCCCGACCGGATTATGTGTGATTGCGTTACCCAAAAACGGTATAACTAAAACGTGGCATGGTTGAAATGCAAAGCAGGTAATTATTTATGGTTCAGTGCATAACCCGCCCAGAGGTTGCGATCGCTGACAGGTTTGACTTAGACGCGCTTAACAAGCAATTTGAAAGTGCTACGCCTCAAGACATCTTGCGTTGGGCAATTCGCGTCTTTCCGCAGGGCTTAGCTCAGACGAGTTCATTCAGTATTCCCGTCACTATTCATATGCTGTATGAAGAACTGCAGCCTGAGCAGCCAGTGCCGGTCATCTTCTTAGATACACTGCATCATTTTGCGGCCACTTTGGAAACCACAGAACGAGCACAACAGCGTTATCAGCTTGATTTGCATGTTTATCAAGCACAAGGTGCTGATAGTCGCGCGGCATTTGTCGCTCGCTATGGCGATAAGTTGTGGCAGCGAGACGTTGATCAGTTTCACTACTTGACGAAGGTGGAGCCGCTACAGCGGGCGCTGCAGGACATTGAGGTGAAAGCGTGGGTGACGGGTCGCCGCCGCGATCAGTCGGCCACTCGCCGCCACATGCCGATTTTGGAAGCTGATGCCAACGGTCGGTTGAAAATCAATCCCCTGGCCAATTGGACTCATAAGGACCTGTGGCGCTATGTATTTCAGCAAAACGTGATCTACAATCCTCTGCACGATCAGGGTTACACCAGCATCGGCGATGAGCCTTTAACCACACCGGTGCAGCCTGGCGAAGACGAGCGGGCTGGCCGCTGGCGCGGTTCAACGAAGACTGAATGCGGCATCCATGGCTAAAGGCTGTTGGCATTTAGATTGCGAACCGTTTGAGACAGAAACCATAAGTACGCGATCGCTGCTATAAAATTTTTCAGCTATAAAACATCGCCCTGGGAAAAAAATTCCAGGGCGATGTTTATCTATCAACTCTGTCAAAAATGCGCTCTCAGAGTATTGTTGCTAGCCCGCGGGCGCGTCTAACCAGCCAGCACTCAGTACTACCGTCAGCCCCATAAACAGAGCGGTCAGCGTCCAAGTAACGCGGTTTAGAGTGGTTTCAGCGCTCTTAGTGCTGGTAAACAGTTGAGCTTGACCTCCGAGTGCGCCCAAGCCATCTCCCTTGGGACTATGAAGTAAAACCAAGATCGACAGGCCAACGGCAGACACTGCCCAAACTACTTTAATAATGGAAGTTACAGTCATCGATGATTGCGCCAGATATCGCATTTGAAATGGTTTTGCCATTCTGCTGAAAGACAATTCCACTACTTATACTAGCTCGCTAGCGGCCTTTGCCCAAGTCTATTTCTTGGGCGTTCAAAGCCCTACCTGCACCGGAGTTCGATTGGATTTTATGTCCAATGTTGCATTGAGCAGCATCGATCGCCCAGTCATCTCCGCTGGCTGAGGAATATTCAAAACATCTAAAATTGTTGGTGCAATGTCAGATAAGCGGCCATCGGAACGAAGCTGCACGTCACCCCCATGGCCTGGCACTTTAAGTTTTTCTCCCTCAACCACAACAAACAACACAGGATTAGTTGTGTGGGCCGTCCAAGGTTTGTGGTTTTCGTCCCACATATATTCGGCATTGCCGTGGTCAGCGGTGATAAGCGCAGTGCCCCCTGCTTGACCAATGGCCTCCAGCAGCCGTCCAACCTCGTGGTCAACTGTTTCCAAAGCTTCCACGGTGGCATCGAGCTTGCCTGTGTGACCCACCATATCGGGGTTAGCGTAATTGATTACAATTAACGAATAAACGCCCTTTTGCACGGCTGCGATCGCCGCATCGGTAACCTGTGAAGCCGACATTGAGGGGGCCTGGTCATAGGTGGCAACCTGAGGGCTGGGAATCAGTACCCGGTCTTCCCCTTCAAAAGGTTCCTCTAGACCGCCGTTGAAAAAATAGGTGACATGGGCATATTTTTCGGTCTCTGCCGTGCGGAATTGTTTAAGACCCTGTTCAGCAATAACTTCGCCTAAAATGCGGTCGAGATTTTGGGGTGGAAAAGCCACGCTCACAGCTGGCAAGTGTGAATCGTATTGGGTCATGGTGACAAAGGTCAGCGGCTTAATCTGCGATCGCTCAAACCCATCAAAATTTGGATCAACAAAAACCTGGGTCAGCTGCCGCGCTCGGTCAGGTCGAAAGTTAAAGAACAGCACACCGTCTCCCGGTTCAACGGCCCCCGGCGCCACCCGCACCGGCTCGATAAATTCATCGGTACTCCCCGATGCATAGGCAGCTTGCATAATTTCAACCGCAGTGCGGCCATCGCCCTCACCGTCATTGACCATCACGTCGTAGGCCTTTTTGACGCGGTCCCAGCGATGATCGCGATCCATCGCATAATAGCGACCGCTCAACGTCACAATGCGACCGACGCCCTGAGCCTCAATAAAGTCTTGAATCGCTTGCACGGAACGATAACCATCCGTCGGCTTAGTATCTCGACCATCCGTGATGACGTGGATACACACTTCGGCAATGTCTTGCGCTTTGGCCATTGCCAGCAGCCCTAGCAAATGATTGATGTGAGCGTGCACACCGCCATCCGAGCACAAACCAACCAGGTGCAGCTTGCTGTTGCGATAGCGCACCGCCTGACAAACTTCTAGCACGGCCTCATTTTCTTGAATGGTGCCATCGTCGATCGCGTCAGAAATTCTTACTAACTCTTGGGGCACCACCCGACCAGCCCCAATATTGAGGTGTCCCACTTCAGAATTGCCCATCTGTCCGTCAGGCAGACCCACGTCTTTTCCCGAGGTTTTAATCAATGTGTGGGGATACGCATGCCAAAGGCTGGCTATAACTGGGGTGTCGGCGACGGCAACAGCATTGCCATCGGCATTTTCTCGATAGCCCCAGCCATCAAGAATAACGAGTACCATCGGCGAAATCGGCGCTTGACTCATCGGCTTCAAGAATTCCCGTGCGAACTCGACAATTGCTGAGGCAATTAGATCCTCAGGCTTTTAACTGCAATTTTTGCAGAAATAATCCAACATTTTGACTGTAAAAAGCGAAAGGCCGCCCTCTAATTAAATACAGTCATATTTTATTGTTCAGAGCTTATCCAGCTCTTAGCAGAATTGCAAGGGTCTTGCAGCCAACTAAATAACTTCTTTGATAACTATTGACGTCCTCATACATAAAGTTTGCTGAAGTTTTTTAAGAAAAACCTGTTCTGCCTAGAGGAAAAACATGGTTTTTCTATTATTTTTCCTAGTCTTGTTCTCAGTTTTTTATCATGCCAGCCTCGCAAATTAAAAAAATGATGACTTTAGGCAATGATCTTTAATGAGTTTCTGTTAAGTGTGTCATCAATTAGTGTTAAAACTCGGTGTGATAAGCACAACTGCAGCTGTGTCGTGAACTTTGCTTTCCTAGCCGAAATGAGAGGCGTGGCTAACATCTGGCTTTCTTCCTTCGGAAAGCCAAGGATAAAGTAGCTGCGATGCGAATGCGTACCGCAGCCACCATTGGCCTATGGCTTCGCCCAGCCGCCATATTTCGGGACAGTTACCGCAACATCAATCGCCTATGTTGAATAACCGCGTTGCCCTAATTGTTGTCGTATTAAGCGTTTTGGGGGCGCTAGGCTTTGGTCTTAAAGTTACCTACGATCGCAATCGCGTGTATGAGCTAGTGCTGGCCTCTGGCAGTAAGGCCGGCGAATATTATGCTTTTAGCAAAGCTTTGGAAGCGGTTGTTGAACAGAACTATCCTCAAATTCAGATTGAGGTTACCGACACTGAGGGGTCGGCCCAAAATATGGCTTTGCTGCGAGACAATCAAGCCCAATTGGCGTTGGTGCAGAGTGATACGCCCGTTGAGCGACCTGTGCGAGCGATCGCGCGATTGTTTCCTGAAATGTTTCACCTGCTAGTGCGACAGGAGGCCAATATTCAAACTGTGGCTGACTTGCGAGCCAAACGTATTGCATTGATGCCTGCAGGCAGCGGTTCTTATGCGCTTTTTTGGCCGCTAGTGGATCATTACGGTCTGACCGAAACCGATTTTCAGAGTGTTCCACAAGATCCTGAATCGGCCTATGCCGCCCTGCTTTCAGGAGAAGCTGATGCGCTGTTTCGAGTGATGACGCTAGGCAATCCCTCCATGCAGGAAGTTCTGAGAGCAGAGGGAATTGAGCTACTGGCGATCGATCAAGTAGATGCGTTACGACTATCGCTGCCGTTTTTGGAGGCGCAAACTATTCCGAAAGGCACTTACGATGGCGGCCGGCCTTTGCCAGCCAGAGATTTGTCAGTCGTAGCGGTCAATGCACTGCTGGTTACGCGAGAAAATTTGCCCGATGAAGTCGCCTATGCGCTCACCGATACGCTGTATACCTATCGCAATGAACTGGTGAGTCGCTACCCCCGCGCGGCTTTGATTCGCCTACCCAATTCGGGCAGCGACCTGGGACTGCCGTTGCATCCGGGATCTCAGGCTTTTTATGACCGTAATGAACCCGAATTTATTGTTGAATATGCCGAGCCCATTGGTTTATTAGTCTCAGTTTCAGTGCTGCTAGCGTCCGGACTTTGGCAGTTTCGCCTATGGCTGAAAGGACGACAAAAAAATCGCGCTGATTTTTACAACATCGAACTACTAGACTTAATTGAGCAGATTAATCAAACTTCTGATCTGAAGAAAATTGCCGACCTGCGCTACCAGCTTTTTACCATGCTCAAAGAGGTTATCTCTGATTTGGATAACGATCGCATTTCCGCCGATTCTTTTGAATCCTTCACCTTTCCCTGGGAAATCGCCATGAATACTTTGCGACATCAAGAAGATTTGCTGACGGGGTCACGGGCAGCCGCGATCGCGCCTTTGGAGCGCAATTAGGTGATGGAGCGGGTGAGAGTGGCTGGGCAGGCGGGGAATTTGAGAACAGCGAGCAAAAAACTACGAACTCAAAACTCAAAACTAAGTCCGCCCTCCGCGTTTTGCATTCTGAATTCTTTACGTTTCGCTGAGCAGTTGGCGAGCAAGCTGCTTTTTCGCGAGATATCCTAAGGTCTGCATAGCTTCATCAATAGTGGCTGACCAAGGGTTAGCGGTGCTGAGTCGGAAGCAGTTGCCATAGCAGCGTCCGCAGGCAGAAAAAATCAGACCGGGGGCAATGCTAATTTGTTGAGCCAGAGCTTCGTGGTATAGACCAAGCGCATCAAAGCCCGGCGGCATTTCGACCCAGAGGACATGCCCGCCATTGGGTCGAGTAACGCGGGTTTCAGCGGGAAAGTAATCAGCGATCGCCTGATGCATGCGATTCATTTGTGACTGGTAGGCTCGGCGCAGTTGGCGCAAGTGGCGATCGAAGCCCCCATTGCTGAGAAAAGCTGCAGTAGTGAACTGCGGCGCGATCGCCGTACTCAAATTCGTGATTGCTTTCTGCTGGTAGACGAGAGAATAATAGCGACCAGGAGCGCACCAACCTACCCGCAGTCCTGGCGATAGTGTCTTGCTGACCGAAGAACAGTACAAGACGCGATCCTCAGTATCAAAAGCCTTGATTGCCTTGGGACGAGGCCCGTCAAAATACAGCTCTCCATAGACGTCATCTTCAATCAACGGCACGTCATATTGATTGAGCAGCTCGATCAGCTGCTTCTTGCGATCGTCCTGCATACAGCAGCCCAAAGGGTTGCTGAAATTAGAAACTAGCAGCACGGCCTTGATCTTATCTGCCTTAAGAGCGGTTTCCAAATGAGCCAGACTGATGCCATCGCGGGGATGGGACGGCAACCTCATAGCTTTGAGATGCAGATTTTTGAGCGCGTCGAGCATGGTGTAATAGGTTGGGGACTCTACCGCCACGGTGTCGCCGGGTTGAGTCAGAGCCTGCAGTGAGAGATACATGGCTTCTACTGCGCCGTTAGTAATTAGCAACTGGTCTGGAGCAATCGAACAGCTTGCGTTGAGCATCCGTTTGGCCAACTCTGAGCGTAGCGCTTCACAGCCAAGAGCGTCGCCATAGGAATGAACGATTTCTGGATTTTCGCGCACCACTTTACTCATCAGCCGATTAAGCTGATTGACGGGAAACAACTCCATGCACGGCAACGATGCTCCTAAGCGCACCATATGGGGATTTTGCACCGTCGCCATCAGCCGAAAGGCTAGGTTAATGTCAATGTCGCGGGCTTTTGTCGGGGGTGCGGTAATGGAAGGTTCGGGTAAGAGGCTGAGTGCAGTTTGCTTAACGTAGTAGCCGGATTGCGGACGAGCGGTAATCATCCCCCGATCTTCAAGCAGGCGATAGGCTTCCAAAACTGTGGAAGTGCTAAC
This sequence comes from Cyanobacteria bacterium P01_C01_bin.120, assembly GCA_039027715.1. GTDB lineage: Bacteria > Cyanobacteriota > Cyanobacteriia > Phormidesmidales > Phormidesmidaceae > Halomicronema. Next base: position 25,788 of record JBCCJU010000032.1, on the reverse strand, counting down.
TGAAAGCTGTTGCCGCAGTTTACGGACTGAAGGTAGGCGATCGCCTGCTTTCAATGTGCCTTCGACAATTAGGGATTGGAGGCGATCGGCTACCTGCTCATACAGCACCTGGTCGGGTTCTAGGGCGATCGGCGAGATTTGCATACAGCGACCTCATGCGAGGTGAATCGGGCGTTGTCAGCGCTGACACTACCATAACGATCTTGATAAGCACTGAATACAGACAGTTAAGCCATCTTTCAACCAGAACAGTTTTTATTCAGCAAACTGTTACCGAAACAATTTGTTCTAATTGCCTCTGTTCGCGTAGAAGAAAATTGAGGAAACTTTAACTACGCCGAATCGATTCGAGCTGACCTTTCTACTGGAGGACAGACTCATGCAATCTAAAGACCTTTACGCGCGGTTAGAGCTACTCTCTCCCGAACAGGTGCAGAGCCGACAATCGGCTCAGGAGAGTTCGCGATCGCGGCGCATCAATGTCCGCCATCAATTGGGCCAATGGGGTGCGGCTCTCTGGCGATATTTCACTGGTTCGCAGCAGCCACACATTACGATGAAATGGAGCCTGGACGGGCAGCCTTTTTATCAGGTTTACGACCCGGTTGACCACCAACGTCATATTTTTAGCACTGAACATGAAGTTCGCGTTTGGCTAGAGCAGCGCTATTATCAATAGCGCCCAATCTTGCTACCGATAAAGAGGCGATCGCGCCCATGCAAATCTCCCTCATCACTTGGTATCTCGAAATGCTGTCGCCCGATAAGCTGCAGCCCAAGCAGTTGGAGCTTCCTGAACTGGCAGTGCACCAAGCGAAAATTCCGAATCCTGAGTTTAGTCGGTTTTTATATACCAGCGTTGGTGGTCATTGGCACTGGCGCGATCGGCTGCCGTGGACCTATGACCAATGGCTTGAGTATCTCAATCGCCCCGAGCTGGAAACCTGGGTCGCCTATCTTTCAGGCACACCCGCCGGCTACTGCGAACTTGAAATGCGGCCCAATCAAAGTGTCAAGCTGGAATACTTTGGTCTACTGCCCCAGTTTATTGGTCAGGGTATTGGTGGCCACTTACTAACCGCCAGTATCGAGAGAGCTTGGGAGATGGGCGCTAATCGCGTTTGGCTACACACCTGCACCCTCGACAGCCAGTACGCCTACAAAAACTATGAGGCCCGAGGCTTTACCCTCTACAAAACAGTAAAAAGTACGGTTGAGTTGCCAACGGCAGCCCCGCCTGGCCCCTGGCCCCATGCTGAAGCTCCGGCACCACCAGTGGACGGGGTGGATGATACGTTTACTGAAGCTCTGCCAGCCAACAGTTAGCAAAAGTTGCCTTAACCAGAAACAAACCAATGCCTTGTATGGACCATGCATCGACCAGTAACGGGTCAAAGCTCGGTGAACAGAAAGCTCTAGCCTACGCTCAAGTGAGTAAACTTTACCCGCTTGCATCCCCTTTCTTTGAAGCGGCTACTGTGCTTTTCTGTGACGATTCAATAGCTTGCCAAGAGGCCCTAGCGAATACTTTTACACGCTAGCTAGGAGAGAACATATAGCTCTCAAAACTGGGCTGAATATCTGCAGGAACCCACATAAATTCACCTATTCTAATTGCCTGATTTAAGGGACTGAGACTCTTGCCGCCCATTATTGTGTCGCCAAAAATGCAGCCCCTTGAATCAGCTCGAATCGTCGAGAAATCATGCAGTCAGTTTTCCGTTCTGCAATTCACTCTGCAATCCGCAAGTTGTTTTACCGGTCAACCAGGCTTCTGAAAAGTCGAGATGCCCGGTAATTGGCTGTGGTTAATTGTCCACGGTAAGCAGCACCGCATATACGCCACAGTTGACGGTCTGGCACTCCAACATGTCGATTTCATAAACAAATTCGCCAGGCTGAGTCACGCTGAACTCAATTAAACCAGTCGGGCCGTAAGTTACATCTTGCGCGCCGATCTGAGGGAAATAGACGTCCAAATCCATGGTGTCGTCATCGCCTCCAATCAGGAGTACATATTCGCCGGTGTAAGGAATATTGACGCTGACGGTTTGCACATCACCATTCTCTAGAAAAGCCGTGTAGTAAGGAGCACCTTCAAGATTATTGAGGTCATATCCGGCACTTTGTAAGCGGACTCCAGCGTTGTATCCCGCTTGATACATAGAATCTTCTGTAGCATTTTGAGCCAATGCTGTGGTGGCGCTGCCAACGACAATCGCCACTCCAGCTGTGACGCCAGCCAATTGATAGCCAATATTTTTGACAGACATAATGAGCAAGCTCCTTAAAATTAAAATAAGGTCTCACCAAAGTTGTGACCTCTAGTAAGAATGCCCACTTGAAACATATAATTCGATACTTAAAATACGGAATTCCGAGCTGTTTACCACAACACAGATAATGAATATCTCTTTGTGAAGTGGACAATCTGCTGGCTTGTTTGATTAAAGTCAGCCTTTCTGGGCTGAGTTACTTTTTATTAGGGCGGCTCAGTATATATGAGGATATACGAGGAGTTATAAAAATTGGAAATGGAGAAGCGGCACAATTCCAGGCGATCGCTTTGCCAACTTCATCACATAATCGCCAGTGTGAGCGAATCGCAGGCACTAATCGTGAGGTGAAAGTGCATTATCGGTCATTGCTAGAAACTCTGTGGGCGAAGGACCATCATGTGTGCTCCGATTTTTCAGTTTGGTAGCCAAAAGCCCTGCTATCAAAGCATGGAAACTTCAACCCTGCCAGTCGCTAGATATCGCCTTCTCCCTCGAAAAGGGTATCCAAGGGATTGGCATTAATTTGACAAACTTCGCGCAAATAGCGAGAAAGCACGTCATTCTGGCCATGGGTGACATAAACTTTGTGGGCGCCAGTTGCTCGAACAGTGTTGATCAACCCTGACCAATCGGCATGATCAGACAGTACAAAGCCGCGCTCATAGCCCCGTCGGCGCCGCGCTCCTCGTACCGCCATCCATCCCGAAGCAAAGGCTGTTTGCGGTGATTTGAAGCGCTTCATCCAGCTAGAGCGGTGTCCCGAGGGCGGCGCCAGTACGAGGTCACCGGTGTACTTATGACTTTTCGGCATAGCAGCCGTGTTGATGGCTGGTAGCATGGCGATGCCTTGTTCCCGATAAATCTCATTGAGGGTGGCAATCGCTCCGTGCACGTAAACGGTTTGGTCCGTAAATTTTCTCAGCTCACTGAGCACTCGTTGAGCTTTACCAAAGGCGTAGCAAAAAAGTAGCGACGGGCGATCGCGATCGGCCTGCCACCACTCGTAGATTTGCCGTGCCGTCACCTCGCCTGAATCCCACTTATAAATTGGCAGTCCAAAGGTCGCTTCGGTAATGAAGGCGTCACAAGGCACAACTTCAAACGGCTCACAGGTTGGATCGGCGCAGCGTTTATAGTCGCCCGAGACTACCCAAACTTCGTCACGATGCTCAACCCGCACTTGGGCTGAGCCCAACACGTGCCCTGCCGGATGAAAAGAAACCCAAGTATTTTCGTACTTTAGTTTTTCGCCATATTGCACCCCTTGAAGGTCAATCTTGGCCCCTAAACGTTTGCGCAATACCCCTTCAGCGCTAGCCATCGCCACGTAATGCTGTGAGCCCGATCGCGCATGGTCAGCATGGGCATGGGTAATCAATGCCGTCTCAACAGGACGCCAGGGATCAATATAAAAATTGCCGGCTTCACAATACAGCCCTTCTGGTCGAACAGCTATTAAAGACATTAGATCATCTTTGAGAACGAAAAAGCCCCAAAATTGCTTCTACTAGGCTGGATTGGCGCGATCGCAAAACCCCACAGACTAGAGATATTGACAAAGCTTTAAGGACTAGCTTCTAAGCTTCAATATGACTTCTAAGATACGGCTTCAGCCGGCTCAGGCGTAGCCACAGCAATCAGCGCTAAATCCACATGGTTTTCTTGCGGTTCAATAATTTCAGCACGAATATTAGGACCAAAAAACTTTTCAATTTTAGTTTGCCGTTCCAGCCACGTTGTCGTAGGAATGTGAGGAGAGTCAAACTCAAGCACCAGCGCATATGCACCATCAACGGCCTCTTCTCGCACCGCCGTTAATTCAGGACGCTCTTCATCGGAAGGTGATAGGCCTAACCGCTCCAGCACTTCATCGAGGTGCGCCTCTTGTCCATAACGATAGCGAGTAACATCGCTGCGAACTTGATTTTGCGTTGGTGTGGCCTGCTGCTGTCGTAAGGCTAGTACTTCAGGCGTAGTTTCACGAGAATATTCGGTCGGCTTCAGCTCGGCGGCGATCAGCGCTAGGCCGCCCAGCAAAACCGGGATGCCATAGAAAAAGCCAGCCAAATTAAGGGTTGCATTGTCTTGGAAGTAGGCGACAAACCCAACAATCGTCAGAATGCCACCGACAATCAGCAACACATTCCCGAGAGACGTTTTTCTTAACATACAATTTTTGAGATTGACTTTATCGATTGTATCGCTCTAGGAATCTGAAAACCAAAGGGTTGGGCTTAATTGGCGATCGCCCAGTACTCCCCTCAATCGCCAGGCAAGAAATACTCAGTATGGAATGCCGAACATTGTTAAAGCAGCGATCACCCAACAATTCAACCCCTTTCACACAATCCGAAAGCGTTACTCCAGTTGATTTCTGGCCGCAACAACATGTATGTTCACCAATCTTCGCGGGAAACATAACAGAGGCGATCTCCACAAACCCCGATCTGACGCCGACTATGCTGATGCTGACTGGCCAAACAACACCGTTCACGATATCCCGGTGTTCATACCAGTGGCATCATTGTTCGCGGTAATGATGAACAACTGGGGCGGCATCGCAGCATCGCGAGCGATACTAATTTTTCCCAGAGATGCCCACTGGGATCGAGAGGCCAGGGAACGTGCTGTTGAGAATGGCCATTGCCCTCACCCAGCAAGGAAGTTTGGTTGGCCTATTCGGTTACACCGCGCAAGCTTAAACAAGTGATAGTTATAAGAATTATTCTGGGCTGTCTGTGTCTGGTGCTCACCTGTAGCATCGGTGCCATCAGCGTTTTCTACGTTGGCATCGTTGTTTACTATGAAGCCTTGTATAAAGCCATTGCTGCTGAGCAGTTGTTGGGCGGCAATCCCCTTGCCGGCTCCGAAAATTATGTCGATGCGATAATGCTGATGATAAATGCGGCAATATTTCTTTCTGCCGGACTGCTAGTGGGCCTGCTGACAACGGTACAGATTGCCCACGTAACGCGGCTATGGTCGTCGCGCAACTGGTGGCTCACTGGCTCGCTCATGCTGATCACTGAACTGGCGACTTGTGTAGGAGTTGGCCTGCTGCTGGGCCTGTTGATTGGTAGCAATGTCTACGCGCGTGATCCCAACGCACCACCTCCTGACTATCGACTCTGGCAATTTCTTCTAACACACTTAGGCATTGGGTTAATAGGTACGAACTTCTGGCTACCTCGCCTGATTCGGATGTTGTCTTCAAGTCGCTAATCACGATTTTGGATAAAGACTGATCGACTCAAAATCGGTATCCTGAGTTCGCGTCAGATTCCCAATTCTGCTGCTCAGGAGATTTGTGGAAATAAAAATACTAGTTCTTCGGTGCGTCACGTTACGCTGACAGCACCTTCGAGCAGTAAATTTTTTCCTAGAGATTCCCTAAGAAGGCCGTAAGACACTGGTATGAATTTACTTCTGGCCACCTCGGCTATACGGACGTTGTATTTGGGACGATAGCGCTATGGCGTAGCTAGGCGAATTGCCTTTCGTGAACACTTATCAGCACTGTTTGAGGCTGAAAGCTCGCTTGTGAGTGGGACATGATGCGAGCTGGGCTCACCATAAAGGCCTCGCCAAGATGTTCCTAGAATCCTCCCCTCTTACTGATCTATCCGATATATTCGAGACAAATCAAGGGATTGCACCTTCTAAACTACAGCCGCCGCTAGTTCCGTTAGGTCAAAGCGGTGAGCCTTTTGGTTATGGGCTGGGCACCAGCACGGTGATAAGCAACCTAACCTAAATGGCTAAAGCTATATTTCTTCCCTAAAGCAGAGCCGACGGCATCTTCTTTTGCCCATCGGCAGCAAACAGACCTGGCAGTTTTCGGCAAGGCCATTGACGGTTTTGTTACTAGTTCAGGCATCTGAAGCTCAGTATCTTGACATCAACCAGTCAGATTCACTTAATTTCCTAGTCCTCGGAGTTGACGTCATGCAAATCCTACAAGAAATCAGAATCAGCCGTTTAGGGCTCGCCATTGCTATGACTGTACTAATCGCTGACACAATGCCTCATCCCAGTTTGTCTGCGGGTTTGCTAGGCAATGCCTGGAACTATCTAGGCGTTGGCCTAGTCGAGGAAGATACGTCTGCAGCGGCGATCGCTGAGTCTCAGCCTTAAAATTATTGCTCAGCGCTCGGCTAATCCTACGCAGAGCTGGCCTCCGGCATGGGCAGGCGCCTCACTCATCGGCAGAACTTGCCAATATGGCTTTTACACGCGCGGTCAACTCTCGCACAGCAGCTCGCTGTCCAACCATCTGAGCCCGTTCGATAAAGTTGGGCAGTTCCTGCACTGGCATTTGTGGAAACGCACGGCTTTGCTCAACTTCGACATAATCAGATTGCGCTTCGTTGAGGCGATATATCAGCAGTTGACCACTCCGCAATCGCCAAACCTCTGGAATCTGCAGCGCCAGATAAATCGGAAATTTGTTCAGAGAAAGGTTGGTATTGTCTACTTCGATTGCTAAATCGGGCGGCGGATGAATTTTGAAGTCGAGCTTTTTGACCCCACGCACCACGGCTTCATTTTGAATGTAGAAGCAATTATCTGGCTCCAATCCCTTTCTCTGCCCAGGATTTTTCATTGTCAGCGAGCCTAGCTTACGCACTTCTGCACCCAATGCGTCTATGAAAACTGCGACAAAATCGTCAAATAGTCGGGTTGACTCTTCGTGTCCCTCTAGCGGCGCCATAATCTCCAATGTGCCATCACAGTAAGCAAATCGCTTATTACGGTTGTCGCCTGTTTCAACGAGCAGTTGCTCAAAGGTTTCCCAGCTAACACCCTCCAGCAAAATTCGCGTTTCGGTTTCTGGCCAAATTGTCACTTCTGATTGAGTTTTTGAAGGCGCTACGGTCATGGGAGTCACCGGCTATCAAGTTCAAAGCTTTGAAGTGCAGACACAACAAATAGCCCTTGTGCATGTGTAGCAACGCTTTGCCACGAATTCGTTAACGTTGCTCGCGATTCATATCTTTGAGATTTGTCCATATTGTAGGATCCTCTATGGCAAAACTCCTGAGGTTAACGGCACTAGGAGTCTAATTCGATAATGAAATCTCGCTGCCATATTTGTGGTTTCGCAGTTGCCGCGGCAAAAGCTACCAACTGCCCGACTCACAGTTGATCAGCTTTTCCAAAGTTGCGATCGCTGCCGGCTCTTCCCCAGAACGAATCGCCTGTGCCATGGCAACGTTAATCAGTTCCATGCGCAGCCGCTGATGATAGGCCGTCAGGACTGCCTGCGGGGGACTTAGCCACCGCGCCTTGGGCACGGGAGAGTCGGCAAAGGTTGCTGTCAAGTTGTAGCCTAGCTTGGCACTCAGCGCCTGAATTACAAACTGGCGTTCTGGAGAGGCCGCCGCTAGCCAATCGGCCATTGGGGTCCCCAAAATATTGGCTTTGTCCGTCTCTGAAGCGCGCTGCTGCAGCCATGCCTCGGTCGTCGAGATGGGCCAATCTGAGGTCTCTCCATCTACTTTGGCAAAGGCGTGGGCTTCCGCAAACGAAACTTGCCCATTGGTATCGTAGTCAGCACTGGCAACTGGATGCCCTAGGCGATCGCGACCGCTCAATCCGGCAAAAAAGCTAGAGCTATAGTCTTGATAGTCGGCTTCATTCACCAACGGCGTACAGCCTACTGATGGTCGAGTTTTGACCGTGGCAAAAAAGCCACAGCGGCTTTGCAGGGCCACCGGTTGCTCTGGATCACCCCCCTCATAAATCAGATTGGCAAAGGAGCCCGAATAGCATTGGGCCATCATCGTGACGAAAGGAATGTCTGCTGGCCAGCGGTCTAGGGTCTGAGCCAAGTCTTGCACGGACAGCAGGGTTTCTTCCCACAGAATGAGCGCATTGTCGTCATCGTTCTGACGGTTCTGCGCTCCGTGACCAGTGAAATACATAAATACCGGGCAATTTTCAGCGCCCACATCGGTTTGGGGATAAGTATCAAGCCAGCCTTGCACATTATTTCGGGTGGCTGCTCCGGTCAAGGACTCAATATCAGGCGCTTTAAATTGCTCTTGGCCAAAGGGGTCGAGATAGCGAATCGTCGCCTGGCCGTCGTCGCCGTTAGCAAAGAATACCGTAGCGTCAGCGATCGCTTTGCCCAAATGCGTCAGGGTGCGCTGAAAGTACCAAACATTTTTTTCGAGGGCAATCTCGTTGTAGCTTGGCGCCCCACCACCGGCCACCACTAAAAACGTTGGCGTATTAGCCTCCTCAAGCGTTGCGGCTGATTTGGAATGAGCGGTATCTGAAGGAGCCGCATCTGCCTGGCCAACTGGAGAGCTTGAGGAACTGGGCTGCAGTGCGATCGCCGCCGTAGTGCTAATGACAGCAACGGTAATGGCGATCGCACTTGGCCAGGCATTGACCATTGCCCCATCCTCTAAACCTCAGCTCCATTGTGCCCGGTCTGGCGTGGATTGACTAGTTTTCAGTCAGTTCACGCCAACTCCAAATATTGCACCCCAACAGCACAAAACTTTGTTTATCGATAACGGCAGCAATGACATCAAGTCACCTTTTGAAAAGTTGTATTTTTCTCATCCCGACTAATTAAATCTTAAGAAATGCTAGAAACGGGAACTGTCGAGGATCTGAGAGCTTGCAAACGTCATAGAATAGTCGGTGGCTTAACATCAATGTACATAAAGTTATTTATGAAGCTAAATTTACAATTGCCTTAAAGATGAGCCGATCAGTGACTTAAGCGTTCGTTGGGAGCAGCAAAAGCCTTGGAAAGTACGAAAGAAAAAATCTTGGTGGTAGACGATGAGGCCAGTATTCGCCGTATTCTAGAAACTCGCCTCTCGATGATTGGCTATGACGTGGTTACTGCTGCTGATGGCGAAGAGGCGATCGATACCTTTCACAACGCCTGTCCAGATCTCGTGGTCCTTGACGTCATGATGCCCAAGCTCGACGGTTATGGCGTCTGTCAAGAATTGCGCAAAGAGTCAGACATTCCCATCATTATGCTGACAGCTTTGGGCGATGTTGCCGATCGCATTACCGGCTTGGAGCTAGGGGCCGATGACTACGTAGTTAAACCCTTCTCTCCCAAAGAACTAGAGGCTCGCATTCGCTCTGTCCTCCGCCGGGTCGATAAAAGTCAGGCAACGGGCATTCCTAGCTCTGGCGTCATTTCGATCAACGCCATTCGCATTGATACCAACAAGCGCCAGGTTTATAAAGGCGACGAACGAATTCGGCTAACCGGCATGGAATTCAGCCTGCTGGAACTGCTGGTGAGCCGCTCCGGCGAACCCTTTTCGCGGGCAGAGATTTTGCAAGAAGTTTGGGGATATACCCCAGAACGTCACGTTGATACCCGCGTAGTTGACGTTCATATCTCGCGACTGCGAGCCAAATTGGAAGAAGATCCCAGCAATCCTGAGTTGATTTTGACGGCTCGGGGCACTGGCTACTTATTTCAGCGAATTGTTGAACCTGGTGAGGAACTATAGCGTTCCGGGTATGAGTATTCTGCTAGAATCTTCTATGTTTTTTACCGAACTCAGTCATGGTAGCGACTCGCGCTCGAATCGCCGTAGATGCTATGGGTGGCGATCATGCACCCGCTGAAATTGTTTCTGGTGCCATCCGAGCTAAGGCTGAGCTGGATGCCGATATTTTGTTGGTTGGCGAGCCTGAGCAAATTAGGGCAGCCACACCGAATCCAGAAAATCTTGAAGGCTTAACAATTGTGCCTGCCGAAGGCGCGATTGAAATGCATGAGGAGCCACTCAGTGCTTTACGTCGCAAACGCAAGGCCTCAATTAACGTGGCGATGGATTTAGTGAAAAAGCAGAAAGCAGATGCAGTCGTATCGGCTGGTCATTCTGGCGCTGCCATGGCGGCAGCACTGCTGCGTCTGGGACGACTGAAGGGTATTGATCGTCCAGCCATCGGAGCAGTTTTTCCGACCGTATTGGCGGGTAAGTCTGTGCTGATTCTCGACGTTGGCGCCAACGTTGATTGCCGGCCTAAGTTTTTAGAGCAGTTTGCCGTGATGGGCACGGTTTATTCCAAATATGTTTTAGGGGTCGCTGAACCTCAGGTGGGCTTGCTCAATATTGGTGAAGAGCCCAGTAAAGGTAATGAAGCAGCCGTGCAGGCTCATGAAATGCTGGCTGCACATCCGGTAGTGCCCTTTGTCGGCAACATGGAAGGGCGCGATGTGCTCTCGGGTGAATTTGACGTTGTCGTTTGCGACGGCTTTGTCGGCAATGTGCTGCTTAAGTTTGCCGAGGCGGTGGGAGAGTCGGTACTGCAAATTCTGCGCGAGGAATTGCCCCGAGGCGTGCGGGGTAAAGTTGGCGCGCTGGTGCTCAAAAATAACCTGCGGCGCCTCAAACAGCGGGTCGACCATGCCGAACACGGCGGTGGCCTGCTGCTGGGAGTTGCGGGAATTTCGGTGATTAGCCACGGCAGCTCGCAGGCTCCTTCTATTTTTAATGCGATTCGCTTGGCAAAAGAGGCTGTGGACAATAAGGTGTTAGAGCGAATTCAGGAGCAATACCAAAAGGTGGCGCTGCCTGCGGCAGACGGAGAGTAGACTGTGCAACAAATAAATTCAGGGGTATCTTTGGTCGGCAGCGGCTCGGCGCGCCTGTCTACTGTCCTGACGAACAGCGACCTTAGCCACGTGGTAGAGACGTCAGACGAGTGGATTAAGACTCGCACCGGTATTGGACAGCGGTATGTGGCCGCAGCTGAGGAGTCGCTAAGTGGGTTGGCTGCCGCCGCTGGTACTGCTGCCTTAGAAATGAGTGGTCTTGCCCCGGATGACGTTGACCTAATTATCCTCGCCACTTCGACTCCCGACGATTTGTTCGGCAGTGCGGCGCAGGTACAGGCAAAGTTGGGGGCAGTGCGGGCTGTGGCATTTGATTTAACAGCGGCCTGCTCAGGCTTTCTGTTTGCCTTGATCACGGCGGCCCAGTATATGCGTTTGGGGGTTTACCAGACGGTGCTGGTGATTGGAGCCGATGTCCTTTCTCGGTGGACGGATTGGAGCGATCGCCGGACCTGTGTGCTCTTCGGTGACGGAGCTGGGGCGGTGGTGCTGCGGGCCAGCGATCGCGATCGCCTATTAGGCTTTGCGATGCGCAGTGACGGCAGTCTAAACGATTGCCTCAACTTGTCTTATCAGACTGATACGGTGTCCTTAGTAGAGGACAAGACGGTGCAGCAGGGCACCTTCGCGCCGATCAGTATGAATGGCAAAGAAGTTTATCGTTTTGCGGTGAAGCGAGTTCCTGAAATCGTTGAAAAAGCTTTGTTTCATGCAGAGCTGACGGCTAGCGACATTGATTGGCTACTATTGCACCAAGCTAACCAGCGCATCTTGGATGCCGTTGCCACCCGGTTGGCCGTGCCCAGTGAACGAGTGATCAGTAATATGGCCTGCCATGGCAATACATCGGCGGCTTCCATTGCGATCGCCTTGGACGAAGCCGTGCGCGAGGGCAAAGTTCAACCAGGCGATATTGTGGCTTCTTCCGGGTTTGGTGCCGGGCTAAGTTGGGGAGCCGCAGTTTTCGCTTGGGGTTAACAGACCACCATCACTTGGCTAGTCAACGGTTGGGAAGAAAATAGGCTAGCAGCCTAGCGTTTGAAATCAGAGCAGATGAGGCAATGCCCAACTCACCGGCATTTTTGCAGTAGTTTAGACAAGTCTAGGCTGGTTTATAAGTACTGCGAATAGTCACATTCACGCCTTCTGCCGATTGTTCCAAAATCAGTAGTGGAGTGGGTTTGGCCTTTTGATCCCAATGCATGTTAGCAATTCGACCCTGAATGGTCGGCTGCCACGTCCCACCTTCGGCATCAGGACTGAGAAAGTTTTCAATACATTCAATAATTTGATTGATAGTATTCGAAGTCGATTGGGTCGGCAACTTAGCTAGTTTGATTTGAATTCGAAAGAGAATTCGCGTCTTTGACCCCAGCGCTTCACTGGTTTTATAAACCACATCAAAAATCTGGTTAATTTGCCGAGCCTTGCTGGCGACTCCAACCATGCCATTTTCCGCCTGCCGAGGCCGCAGGGCCACCGCCAACTCTTGTTTCACCTTCACCTTAAGCTGATTGACGATTTGGAAATGAAACATCTCTTCTTCCATCCGCATACGCAGATAGTCGAGATTAAACTCCCGCGAATGCACTAAGTCGGGATTTTTTTCCATCTTGGTGATGGTGGCAGAGGCGATTTTGACTCGTTTTTGCAGCTCTTTATTTTTATACTCAGCGAACTTGAGCTGTTTTTGCAGGCGCTTAGTCTGGAGCTGATTCACGATACCGAGAGCGACCAGCAAAATGAAGAGGACGCCAGAACTCACCATCCACAAATTCAGCTCTGGCGCTGAATTTGCCGGAGCTTCGGGAGCTGGTGCTTGTGCTATGACAAGGCGAGAAGGAGCAGATGAAGACAGCATGACGGGAAAAGCGTTTCAACTCTAACCTTAAGATTCCCGTCAATTATGGGAACAGCATCATCGAGAGATTTGTCTTAATACACCCAGCGCGCCCGAGTGCTGCGGGCGTCTAAGTGACACAAATAAGGAAATTGAGTGTAGCGACCTAAACCTCCAGGCCACCATGGATCTAATGCCCAATAAAGCTGTAGGCCAGTCAAGCCATCGCAGTAAAAGTCGATCGCATCTCCTACAGTGTATCGGCTAAGCGAGGCTCCACCAGCTCGAGCATTACCTTCTGAGGGCCGATACCAACTCGTGATAATGAAGGGCCGACCAATACGATCTCGGGCCTGCTGCGCCAGCTCGGCAATGCGCACAATAGCCTCAACAGTTTGCTGGTCGGGGGGCAGGTGGGTACCGCCACGGGTCGCTTCTGCCCAGGTGAAGTTGCCACCAGGCCGGATGGCAGCGTTCAGCTGCAGGTTACGCGGCGTCCAGTGGGGCGGTCGGCGAGGCGGCACAGTCGGCTGCGGCTGGGGCATGGCGTCCAGCGAGGTGGGATTAGCCCGCGCCATCTGCCGCAAGTCGTTGAATAATGATTGAATGGCGGGGGTGCGGCCCTCCATCCGCCGCCAGAGGGTAACCAGGCGCAGCAGCGCTTCGCGCTGACTGTCCGCGCCAGTATACAGGGTGGGTACTGTCATCCAAAAGTCCAGCAGGGCGCGGTCAAGATTGGCAGCCAGTTGGGCGATCGCGGCCGCATCGTTAGACTGCGCTTTCAGAGCTTGAGGATCGATGCCCAACTGCTGAATTGCTGTCGTGCGCGAATCCAGCTCATGCCACAGGCGATAGCCTTCAATCAGCGCAAAGCGCTGATCGCCTCGTCCTTGGTAGTTAGCGGGCACCCGCTGCGCAAAAGCGACCAGGGCAGGATCAATGATGGCAAGATTAGTTTCCTTAGCAAAAGGATCCTTTGCTGACAGCGCTTCAATTGCCGCTTCACGGGAATCGAGTTCGCGCCAAAGCTGCACCAGACGAATGAGCGCTTCTCGCTGATTGGGATATCCCGAAAAATATCGATCTGACTGTGATGAGATAAAGTTCACCAAAGCCCGGTCTAGGGCGGTTTCATCTATGGGCTCAGCAGCGGTATCTAGGCCTAGTGACGCGATCGCAGCGGTTTGAGTGTCAAGCTTGCGCCAGAGGCGCACCGCCTCCAACAGAGCTTCTCGCTGAAAGTCCAGGCGGCTGTAATTAGCGGGAATGCGGTCCACAAAAGACAGCAGCGTCTTGTCAAGTTCAGCCAGATTTTGAGGCAGTTGCACGGCGCTGTAATCCGCCGCTGTATCGTTGATATAAGCCTGCTGCAGTTGCTCTGCATCGACCGGCTCTAACCGAGCAGCAGCGCTGTCATTAATCGCCGGACTGTAGCCTTCGGCGATCGCCTGGAGCAAGCGATCAGCATAGCGACCAGCCGCCGCATCCCACAGGTCAACGCCTTGCCAACCACCAGCAATCAGCTGGTCGGTCAAACTACGAATAGTGTTAGCCGCATATTGCACTTGTTCAGGAAACGTGTTGACCTGATCTGGAGGAATGCGATTGGCGGGGGCGATGCCTAAGCCGGTTTCGCCATCAGTCAGCATCGGTCGACTTTGAACGGCATAGAGAGCCGCCAAAATCGGTTTGTGGATGCCGGTGCGAGCCGCCGCGATGAGGTAATAATAGTTGCGCTGATCCGGTGAAAGCTGTGCCATCGCGCTGAAATCCTAGCAATATCACCAAAGTGTATGACTTTATGAAAAATTCTCCAGTGCTGCTGCAAGAATCTTCGTGCTCACCGCTGCAGCCAGTGCAGTTGGTGGCCAGCGATATGGACGGCACTTTAACTCAACAAAGTAAATTCGCGCCGCTGCTGCTGCAATCGCTCGCCATGCTGTCAGATTTATCCATTACCGTGCTGATTGTGACGGGCCGCTCCGCCGGCTGGGTCCAGGGCGTGGCCCATTATCTGCCCGTGGCGGGAGCGATCGCCGAGAACGGCGGTATTTTTATTACCCCTGAAACCGGCACTGCTGTCCCTTTGGTCGATTTACCTGACATTGCTCACCATCGCCAACAGCTGGCTGATATGTTCCGCGTCTTACAAACAAAGTTTCCTGACCTACAGCCCTCGACCGATAATGATTTTCGCCTTACAGACTGGACGTTTGATATCGGCAATTTGACGTCAGCAGCGCTGACTCACATCGCGGAGATTTGTAGCGCTGCGGGCTGGGGATTTACCTACAGCACGGTACAGTGCCATATTCGCCCACTGGCCCAAGACAAAGGCGTGGGTCTACAGCAGGTTTTGCGACAATATTTTTCTCAGGTGTCGGAACGACAAGTGGTCACAGTGGGGGATAGTCCTAATGATGAAGGACTGTTCGATGCCAGCCGCTTTCCGCTCTCCGTGGGTGTGGCCAACGTAGCTCATTATGGCGATCGCCTCCAGCATTTACCCGCATTTATCACCAAAAGCAATGAGGTGCAGGGCTTTTGGGAACTTACTCAAGCGCTTGAGCAGCTAAAAAAATCGGCTTGAATCCCATTGTTCCAATCAAGGTAGCGGCTGCCATAGCTTTCTTAGAAAATCGGTCATAAGTTTATGTTTAACGTTAAGATAAGTAAATGGACGTTAATCTATTCAGGAAAGGCTTATGACTGGTTTTATTCGCGGCCTGTTCGGTCGTAACAAGCAGGGCTCAGGCGCACAACCTCGACAAACAGGCGCGTTTTTTCTGAGCGAAGATGATGCCAAAACGTTTGGGGACATCGACTATATGCGTTCCTCTAAAGTCGTAAGGCATACGTTTGCTCGGAAAAGAGGGCAAACTGAAGAAATTGAGTCCGTTCGTCAAATTTCTTCAATGAATATGCGTGAGCTGGACGAGAAAGGCTTACCTTCCCAAAGTGTTGAAGCTACTGAAGCTACTGCTGCTCCTAAGAAAGCATCGCCCTTTGGGTCAAGCTTCCAAAAGCGGTCTGTCAAGACCGATAGCAGTATGGATATGTTCCGTAACATGGCGAAGGATATCAAAAAGCGCTGAGTTGCCGGCATCTATTGGTTTGTCAAAAAAACGGGGCAGAACCAGATGCCCCATTTTTTATGGGCAAACTCTGGAGTCAGCGATCGCAGTTAACAATTATCCTTACAGGCAAAGACCGATCTGACAGGGCGATCGCCTGATTGCTGCAGGCTTAATAGATATCTAAACAGTTGATTGCGCTCAAAGGCTGTTTAGCCGAAAGCATTATCTATATAATGGCTGTGAACCTTAGTATTAGCGCTGTTGGAGATGCCAAAACGACTTGGTAACCTCGCACTAATCCCATCTAAGAGGTGCTTTCTTGGCTCAGGCTGTTCAATTTTCTAGCCTTACCAAATGGAGTCAACGCTTGTTTGCCGCAGTCATGCTGACTGGACAAGTCGTTACCCATTTGATTTCGCGTCCTATTCATCGCCGCAATACGCTGGATCAAATGGTCGCTGTGGGGCCAGAATCCTTGCTGATTGCCCTGTTGACGGCGAGCTTTGTCGGCATGGTGTTTACGATTCAAGTGACGCGCGAATTTATCAATTTTGGCGCGAGCACGGCAGTTGGCGGCGTCTTAGCGCTGACCTTAGCCCGTGAATTAGCGCCAGTGTTGACTGCAGTGGTGCTAGCAGGGCGGGTGGGCTCAGCATTTGCGGCGGAAATTGGCACCATGAAAGTGACAGAGCAAATTGATGCCCTACAAATTCTGAAGACGGATCCCATTGATTATCTGGTGATTCCTCGAGTGGTTGCCTGCGCCCTCATGTTGCCAGTGTTAACCCTGTTATCGTTTATTACCGGCATGAGCGGTGGCCTATTGATTGCCACTAATCTCTATGGCATTGCTCAAAAAGTCTTTCTTGATTCGGCCCAAAATTTTCTATCTACGTGGGATTTGGTTTCGGCGCTGGTCAAAGCATTTGTATTCGGCATTTTGATTGCCGTGATTGGCTCAAACTGGGGGTTAACAACGACCGGCGGGGCCAAAGGCGTTGGTCAATCAACAACAACTGCAGTGGTGACCGCACTCTTGGCTATTTTTATCAGCAATTTTTTCTTATCGTGGTTGATGTTTCAAGGTACAGGTAGTGCCGTATTCGGTGGGTTTTAGAAAATATGGGGGGCCTGCACAGTGACCCGCATAAACGTTTCTTCTGGCTCTCCGATGGAACCGCCCATTGGCTTTTCGAGAGCTTCTCGCATTGGGAGTCTAATTGCAGTTGCCGGAACAGCACCGATTCAGCCAGGCGGCTCAACTGCCTGTCCCGGAGACGTATATGGTCAAACGCATTGCTGCCTGAGCATTATTCATCGGGCAATTAATGATGCGGGTGGCGAGCTACAGCACGTGATTCGCACTCGGGTGATGCTCACGGATATCTCCCGCTGGGAAGAGGCAGCAAAGGCTCATGGTGAATTTTTTTCGGCCATTCGTCCAGCCTGCACCTTCGTAGAGGTATCGCGGTTTATTCAAGCAGACTGGTTGGTGGAGATTGAAGCTGACTGTGTCGTTATTTAGACGGCTGGACTGGCTGCCTGTCAATTTGAGCTTTGGACAGATGGCAGTTTGCTAGTGATGCGGAGCAACCCGATACAATAAAAACGACACGCCCGCCATCTCTAATTCGCAGGCATGATTATTGTCGATTTGTCCAAGGCACAACCATTATGACCGTTTCTTCGGCCCTTAAAGACACAACGCTGGCGCCTAGCTACAACATTCCTATCTTTTTAATTGTGAGTGGATTGGCTGGTGCTGGTTTGACTGGGAAACTATGGGGAAGCTGGCAAGCTGGCCTGGCCGGAATTGTGCCGGTATTTGGTCTGTTTTTGCTCTATCAAGCACAAACCCTGCGGTTAGTGTTCACAGCATCGGATTTGGACATTTATCGCGGGGATTCCCGAATTCGTCGATTCCCCTACGCAGAATGGCAAGTTTGGGACATTTTTTGGGCGCCAGTGCCAATTTTGTTTTATTTTCGGGAAGTCAACAGCATTCATTTTTTGCCCATATTGTTTAGCCCAAAAGAGTTGCGATCGCAGCTTGAACAGCGCCTGCCCAAGCAAGCTGAGTCGCAATAGAGCGCGTCATCCATTGCTACAGCTTCGAGCAATCAAGACAGTTGCCCAGATGCACTCTTTAAACATGGACTATGCTTCTAAGCAAATCAGCCAGATTAGCCCATTAAGTAACCATCGCTATAGCAATTTGATGGCGCTCCAGCGTTTCCCCCTAATATTGTCTTAAACCTGACTGCTTGGATAACCTATGCCTGCTGACGATTCTCCCCTGTCTTCCTCCTCTGGAGCTGCCCAACCGCTCAACCTTGGGAGCACGCCTCGTTCGGCAGATAGCGCTCAGGCTGACTTAGCTCGGATGGTGCATGAAGCGCTGAGTGATTTGGAGCGCAAGAAGCGATCGCTTGAACTCGAAATCGAAAAGCTAGAGCGGCGTCGCGATCGGATTGATGCAGAAATGAAAACCTCATTTGCCGGCGCGTCACAGGATTTGGCCGTGCGCGTCCAAAGTTTTAAGGAATACTTGGTCGGCAGTTTACAGGATTTGGCCACTTCGGCAGAACAGTTGTCGCTGTCAGCGCCACCATCGCCGGCTAGCCAATCGGTCACCGCATCACTGGGAGTCGAGTCAGAGCCAGCACCGACGCCTCAACCGACGACAGCCAACTCTCCCTATCTGCTCGATGCTGAGCGCATCCAAAGTTTGTTGGATCAATATCGCTTGCGACCCGATTACTATGGTCCAGTTTGGCAGTTGCGACGCACCTTCGAGCCAGTTCATGCCGATCGCGTAGCGAATTGGTTTCTCAGTCAAGCTGGTCGGGGTGCCGTTAAAACGCTGAATAGCCGTCTACAGAATGTATTGGTGGCGGCCGCCGCGGTTTCAATCTTGCACACAATGCACGGCGATCGCCTCCGCGTTTTAGTTTTAGCCCGCAGTCCCGAACGTCTAGGAGACTGGCGACGGGGCTTTCAAGACTGCCTGGGCGTTTCCCGCACGGACTTTGGCACCCGCAGCGGCATTATGCTGTTCGAGTCGTCAGAACCGATGGCTCAGCGGGCAGAACGCCTTTTAGATAATAACTATCTGCCGCTGATCATTATTGATGAGTCGGAAGGGAAAGTGGCCTTGTCAGTTTTGCAGTTTCCTCTGTGGTTAGCGATCGCGCCCGATCCAGCCAACCCGGTTTCTGATGC
Organism: Cyanobacteria bacterium P01_C01_bin.120; assembly: GCA_039027715.1. Taxonomy (GTDB): domain Bacteria; phylum Cyanobacteriota; class Cyanobacteriia; order Phormidesmidales; family Phormidesmidaceae; genus Halomicronema. The sequence goes on along the minus strand of JBCCJU010000032.1, from coordinate 6,765 downwards.
CTATGAGCTTTATTAAGGGCTGCAGCCCAGACCCGCTTAGGCAAAGCTAAAAACACCGCAGCCTTGTTAGCGTAGCAAATGGATCAAGAATAGGCGCAAAATGCTTATGCCATCAAGGTTTCTGGCATTTATTGATAGCGCCCTCCAAAAGCTAGTTTCCTCACATGACTGGCGCCCGTCTCAGATTCAACTGCGCAGTACCACTGCGCAATACCGGTTCTCTTTTCTAAAGCTACCGAGATTGAGACTGAAGGCGGCGGCATTGGAACTGAAGGTGGTGGCATGAAAACGGTTTCGCATCCACAATCGAAAATCTAAAATCGGGAATTGATATAAGTCCTGTTCGTAATTTGCACGAGCTATCCCAAGAAAATACTGAGTTTTTCCAATCATCATCGGGCAAGTTAGCTTCAAGCTGAATTGAGGAGATGTCAGAATAGATAAAAGTCTTGCTTAATAATTCTTCATTTATATCTTTGATTTTGCTGATGCCTCATTCATTTCCTGCAAGAAGGTTGCTTGCTCCACATGCTGCGAATTTTCACTGATTTCGACGGCCCCATTATGGACGTGTCGCAGCGGTATTACCAGGTTTACCAATACTGCCTGCAAGAATCCCACGAACCCGGACAGCCCGTTACTGAGCTGTCGAAAGAGGCATTTTGGCGACTTAAGCGAGCCCAGGTGCCGGAAAGACAAATCGGCGCAATGTCAGGACTGTATGAAGATCAGGCTCGACGCTTCGCGCTATTGAGACGGGAAACCGTGCACAGCCGTGACTATCTGCAGCATGATTGTCCGGTTCCCCATGCCGTTGAGGCATTACATCAGATTCAAAAACTTCAAGCGGATTTAGCCGTAGTCACCATGCGGCGCGAATACGCTTTACAGTTTGCTCTGCAAAAATTTGAGCTAGAGCACTTCTTCCCGCCTCAGATGCGATATTGTCTACCCGATATTTATGACAAAAATCACGATGTGTTTGAGAAAACGCGCTTAATAAAGAAGGCGCTGGGAGAACTCCCTGCAGCTTCAGAAACTTGGATAGTGGGAGATACGGAAGCGGACATTGGCGCTGCCCACGCTCACGATTTGCCAGTGGTAGCCGTACTCAGCGGTATCCGCGATCGCGATCGCCTCGCTACTTATGGTCCTGACTTTATCGTCGACAACCTCAAAGACGCAGTGATTACCATTTCCCAACAGCGACAGTCACTCGACCAAAAACACCATTAGATCTCTGGTCGAGAATACTCCACGCGGAGACAACCGCACCACTTGCGCCTCAGGCAACCACAATAGAAGCCTCGATGTGACAGAGCGCGATTGAACTTTGTCACACTACTATGTCAATAAGCCGTTCAATCTCAGGCAGCAATTGGGGCAAGTCATTGGAAACAACTGCCCAAACAATATTCACATCAATCTCAAAATAGTCGTGAACCAAACGATTGCGCATGCCAATGATATCTTTCCACGGCAGAGCAGGCGCACAGTCCCGACAAGTTTGTGACAGCCTACTTGCAGCTTCACCAATGATTTCAATTTCTTTGACAACTGCCAATAATAGCTGCCGATTATTCTTTAAGTCTTCTCGGTTTTGTCCAGTTATGAATACCCTGATTTCCTGGACTGCATCTCGCATATGTCTGAGGCGAATAGCGTCATCGAGGTTGCTCATACAGGGTCATCGCTTCTGACAACACGCGATCGCGACAGTAGCGGCTCAGTTCCTGTGGCGTTCGTAAATCGATGGTGCGCTCGCCCAGTAGAGGAGAAAGCTCCCGCGCCAAACGAACAATCGCCAATCCAGGCGTGTGTCCGGAAGCAAACTCGACGAGAACGTCAACGTCGCTTTCTGGCGTGAAGTCTGTCCGTAAAACAGAACCAAACAGAGAGAGCTTACAGATGGCGTTTAGTTGACAAAAGGTAGCGATCGCTGATGGGGATACGGGAACTGGCAAAGCCGCTATCGTATGGGGTGGCATCCAATGATTTCTCGATCTGTAAAAACAGCATTGCTTGCATCTTAGCTCAGTGGCATAAATACAAAGTCCATGACAGTCATCTATTAGACCTCTTCAAAAATAAGCTGAGCTGTAAGAATGGAAAAGCCCGACTCACTAGTACAGCGTATGAATCAGCCCTTTTTCAACCGTCTTCTGCATCTGCTAGAGGAACGCCCGGCGCAAGGGAAACGGATGATTGGGTTGGGGACCTTGGCCCTGTGGGAACTATGGCAGCGCGTTGCGACGTTGGAGCAAGCCGCCCAGCAAGACCGAGTTCATCGAGCGGACCGCAAACGTCAAGCCGGCGGTGGCCGCAAAAAGCAGGTGGACGTTTTATGTCGACTCTTGGTGAGCTTGCTATACCTCAGGCAACATTGGACGATGCAAGCGCTAGGAGCATGCCTTGGCTGCGCCGAATCGACAGTGTGCAACTACATCCACGAGATGTTGCCTTATCTTCGCGCGGCATTGCCAGCCAGTTTGCTGGAGCAGTGGCAACAAGACTGCAGCAGTGTCGAGCGGGCCGAACTGGAGGCTTGGCTGGCCGAATTGCCCGACGGCGAGCTGTTAGTGGACACGTGGGAGCAACCGATTCCCAGACCCCAGGATAAAGAGAAGCAGGCAGCGTACTACAGCGGTAAACAAAAGCAGCATACGCGCAAAACACAGCTCATCAGCTTACCGAAAGGCACCGATATCGTCGATGTCGTCATTGGTGAACCGGGTCCTCGTAATGATGGTAAGTTACTGGCCCAAACGCAGGCCGAGTTGCCAGAGAACCTTTCGTTTGTGGGCGACAAAGCCTACGTTGGACAAAGCAATATGACAACCCCGCACAAGCGACCACCCGGCGGACAGTTAACGCCGGCGCAAAAAGCGTTCAATCAGCAGGTGAGTCAACAGCGGGTCTACGTGGAGCATGTCATCCGAATAATTAAAATCTTTCGAATTGCTAAAGCAGAATTTCGGATGCGATTCCACATGTATGAGCAGGTGATTGGATGTATCTGTGGATTAGTACGACTGAGGGTGCAGTATGTCTAAATGCCAGTCGTTGGAGGCTGGAGACCGAGAAGACTGAGAAATTTTCTTATTCTTGAAGATGTCTATTCATGGAAACCCCCCGGAGTCAGCATTCTCAGGCACAATAGAAAGCGATCGCTCCGTTAAAGAGGTGCCCCATGCCTGATGCTACCCAAAAGCTGAAATATCCTGAAACGGCTACCGTTGACCAAGTTGACACCTACTTTGGAACGGCGGTGCCGGACCCCTATCGGTGGCTGGAAGACGACCGTTCGGAGGCTACAGCCGCTTGGGTCGAAGCTCAAAACGAAGTGACGTTTGGTTTTCTAGAGCAGATTCCCTATCGCGGGGCGATTAAGCAACGGCTCCAAAAAATCATGGATTATCCTCGTTATTCAGCGCCGGATAAACGAGGCGATCGCTTCTTTTTCTTCAAAAATGACGGCCTGCAGGATCAGAGTGTGGTTTATGTGCAGGATGGCTTGGATGGGGAACCCCGGGTACTGCTTGATCCCAACACGTTTTCTGAGGATAAAACGACGGCCCTGAGCGCCTTTAATCCCTCTAAAGACGGCAAATATGCGGTGTATGGCCTATCTGAGGGTAGTTCCGATTGGCAGCGCTACCGCATCCTCAACGTGGATACTGGCGAATCGCTGCCTGAAACGCTGGAATGGGTCAAAGTATCGTATCCGACTTGGTGCGGCAACGGCTTCTTTTATGGCCGCTATGATGCCCCAGCAGACGGCTCCGAACTTTCGTCGCGCAATGAATTTCATAAGGTCTACTATCATCGGCTCGGCACCGACCAGTCAGCCGATGAGCTGGTCTACGAAGATTTGGACAATCCACTGCGGTTTCATTTTGTCGGCGCCACGGAAGACGAGCGGTTCCTGATTTTGTCGATTAGCGATCGCGGTCAGCCTAAACTAGGCAATGCTCTGTATGTGAAAGATTTGGCGGCGGGAGATACTGAGTTTTCGCCTCTGATCGACACCATCACCGATGAGAGCTATGACATTGTGGATAATCTGGGCGATCGCCTGTTGATGACCACGAACAAAGACGCACCGAATCGCAAGCTGGTGCTTGTCGATCCGCAGAATCCGGCGCCGGAAAACTGGCAAACCATTCTTCCTGAACAGCCAGAGCCGCTGCGTGACGCGAACTTGGTCGGCGGCAAGCTGTTTGCCACTTATCTCAAAGATGTGACGTCACGGGTGTATGTCTACGCTCCGAATGGTACCCAAAAGCGCGAAGTGACGCTGCCCGGCCTTGGCACGGTGAGTGGTTTTGACGGTGAGCCCGAAGACGAATTTACCTTTTACGTCTTCACCTCCCACACCATGCCGCCCACCATTTACCGTTACGACATCGCGACGGGGCAATCTAGGGTTTTTCGCGCCCCTGAAATCACCTTCGACAGTGCTGATTACGAAACCCGGCAGGTATTTTATCCTGCTGCTGACGGCACTCAGATTCCCCTATTTCTGATTCATAAAAAGGGGCTGCAGTTTAACGGCGATACGCCAACTTACCTTTATGCTTACGGCGGCTTCAGTATCTCACTGGTGCCTTCTTTTCGGGCGGCATGGATTACGCTTTTGGAACAGGGGATGCTGGTGGCGATCGCCAATATTCGCGGCGGCGGCGAGTACGGCCGCGCTTGGCATGAGGCCGCCATCCGCGAAAAGCGCCCCACAGCATTCAATGACTTTATTGCAGCGGCAGAATACTTGATTCGGGAAGGCTATACGAATTCTAGTAAGCTCGCGATCGAGGGGCGATCGAACGGCGGATTGCTGGTTGGAGCCGTCATGAACTTGCGGCCCGATCTCTTTCGCGTCGGACTACCGGGCGTCGGCGTCATGGATATGCTGCGGTTTCACAAGTTCACCATCGGCTGGAACTGGAGCGCCGAGTACGGCAACAGCGATAGTGAGGCTGATTTTCCTCATCTCTATGGCTATTCACCCTTACACAACATCCGCAATGATGAGTCCTATCCCGCTACCCTAATTGTCACTGCCGACCATGATGATCGCGTGGTGCCGGCGCATTCCTTTAAATATGCGGCCACACTGCAGGCCCGACACAGCGGCGAAAATCCCACCCTAATTCGGATTGGCACCAAGTCTGGACACGGCGCTAGCAACCTGACCAAAGGAATTGAAGAGACGGCTGATACCTACGCCTTCGTATTTCATCACCTCGACATTCAGCCCACTTTTAACTAATGAGCTGAGTACCAGAAGGTGGGTCATAGGCAGACAGCCGCTAAATGGGCAAAGCTAGCAGGGGAAGTAAAAATTTCACTCGTTAGCTAATTTACTCTCGGCTGATATAGTCGTCGGAATCGGCGCTGTCAGAGCGTGAAGAACTCAAAATGACAGTCGACAGCACATCGCCTTCACGAAGGCGATTAATTTTGCACTTTAGGAAGCGGTGGAAAATTGGGCAATTCCACGGCAGAAAGTGACTTACGCTTACGTTGAGTTGACCGCAGTGGATTTACCAAAGGCGATGGTGATTGTGGGGCGGTTTGCATGGCCTCTAACGCCGGGATATGAGTGGCCGCAGTAACTTGCGGCGAGGGACGATAAGCCTCGGACGGCAGTTCAAAGTCAGTAGTGGCCGGAGTTGCGTTATTGGCATCGGGTAGTGACTCAGCACCGTCAAATACAGACTCAGAACGGGATGCCGATGTTGAGCTTGGGGCCGCAGCGGTTTCAGCCGGCTCAGGCTCATTCGCAATGATGGGCGCTCCCCAGGGAATGGGCTCAGTAAAGCTGGCGGTTTCAGCCGGCTCTGGTGAAGCGGTTGCCGCTGATTTCACTGGTTGCTCAGCCCCAGCTGGCTCTTCGCTGGAGGCACCCGCTGCGGATTCGTCAGTAGCAGTTGGGGTAGCTCGATCAATAATGCGTTCGACATCTTGCCAAAGCTGCTGATCGGCGTCATGAGAAACAGAGGCAGTGGTAATTGTAGGAGAAGTCGCCGCTTCAGTCGCCGTTGGAACCGTTGCTGCGCTTGAGGCTTCAGTTGTCGCAGTCGGCAAATCAGTGGGAAAAGGCTGAGTGGCCGGCGCTGTCGCTGGTGTGTCTGTGGCCAAAAGCTGAGTTGCTGGAGCCGCTGCTGGTGCGTCTGTGGCCGAAGGCTGCGATCGCATCAGCGACAGCAATTGGGGATCGGTAGGGGCTTGCGCTTCATTGGCAGACCATGGACGAATGCTTCCCGAGCGAGGCAGGCCAAGGGTTTGAGAAGGTGTTGGCAGCGCCGACGTTGGGTCATTTGAGCTATCTAAACCAATCGTACTTGAAGTCTGTTCAAGGATCTGAGCAGTCTGTTGCGGCGCCGGAGTATCCAGGCTTTTTTCAAGTGCGGCCTTGAACTGCAGCGTATATTGCTGCTGCCGCTGCAGGCGCGATCGCAAATCGGCACAGGTAGCCTCAGCCGTCTGCAGTTCCTGGGCTCGCTCGACTTTGCGCTTGCGCAGGATGGCACATTCGCTCTCCAGGCGCTGCGTCCGTTCTTCACTAGCTTTGAGCTGTGCCGTTAGCGCTTCTGACAGTAGTGTTTGTCGCTTGAGCGACTCGTTGGCCTGCTCCAATTCACTTAGCAACTGGGCCGTGGAATGAACCTGAGCCGCCGCAATTTTTTCTTCTTCGGTCAGCCGCTGCGATCGCTCAACTTCCTGTTGCAGTGTCTGCTGCGATCGCTCCAAAGCTTCTTCTAG
>JBCCJU010000031.1:0-40273 GCA_039027715.1 Cyanobacteria bacterium P01_C01_bin.120 | reverse complement strand
CTCTTCTTCGGCTATTTTTAGCCCAGTATTATCAACTCGCATTCCGCCTGTTAGATAAAAAGCCAACGTCATCGGCATTGTTTGCCCATGCTGGCCTTTATAAACGTGGGTTTGACGCTTTTTGATATCAGAAATTTGCAGCCGTAAACCTGGCCGCAACTCCATGCTGCGGCCATAGCCGTACCCTAACAGTGAAGGCACCTGGCCAAAATATTCAGAGCCTTCCTGATATCCTGAAAGCCGACCGCTGATGCGGCACTCTTCCATAATTTCGTTGACTTCAGCTCCTGTTAGGATTTTTGCCATCACATGCAGCTATAAATCAATAGCTTAGTATGACACTGTTAGGAATAATTCTCAATATTAGAATGAATCTCAAGCTGTTTGAGCTGAGCAGTCAAAAGTAATGGCTTGATGGCTGAATTTATAACCGTATCATGGCTAATTATGATGCTCGACACTGCTACACAAGCTGCGCTTACGACACGCAGCATTACTTTGGCTTATGACGGTAACGCCATTATCCAGGGGCTGAATTTGGCAATTCCTAAAGGGCAAATTACTACGCTGGTGGGACCGAACGGCTGTGGTAAATCGACGCTGCTCCGGGGTCTGGCGCGATTGCTCAAACCTCGAAAAGGCACAGTTTATTTAGAGGGAGATGCGATCGCCCGCTTGCCCACCAAAGAACTGGCTAAGCGACTCGGCATTTTGCCTCAAAATCCTACTGCTCCAGAGGGTTTGACGGTGAGAGAATTGGTAGCCCAAGGACGTTATCCGCATCAAAATTGGTGGCAGCAGTGGTCTCAAGATGATGAGTTGAAGGTGGAAAAAGCGATCGCGACCACTTATCTAGAAGAGTTTGCCAACCGCTCCATTGATACGCTTTCGGGTGGACAGCGGCAGCGAGCTTGGATTGCCATGGCATTGGCCCAAGATACCGAAACGCTATTGCTGGACGAACCGACTACATATCTCGACCTCGCTCATCAAATTGAAGTACTTGACTTGCTTTATGACCTCAATCAGCAGGGCGATCGCACTGTTATTATGGTGCTTCATGACCTCAACTTGGCCGCTCGCTACAGCCACCATTTAGTGGCGTTGAAGGAGGGGGCAGTTGTCGCCCAGGGTCAGCCTCATACTGTGATTACAGAAACCTTAGTGCACCAAGTTTTTGGATTAGAGAGCCGCATCATTGATGATCCGATTTCTGGAACCCCGTTATGCATTCCTGTTAGCCAAGGTGTGAAACGAGTCTAGCGGCGGCATATTTTTTTAACCGCATTTCTTGCGTCCCTCTGCTCGGCGAAGTCAACGATTTCAATTAAGGAACGCTGATTAAATTTCCGGTTCAAATTATCTCAAATATGCCGCTCTACTTCGTTCTAATTCGCTGGCTAAAACTTAGATTCAGCTACTCAGATTCAGCTTCTGGTGCTGGCTGCGGCTCGGATTCAGCGGCTGGTTCCGGAGTCGCCGGTTGAGATGCCGGCTGAGGCTGCGGCTGAGGCTTGGGTTCCACAGCAGGCGTTGGGGGCTCAGTAGCAGTTGGTTCGGCTGCCGGTTGAGACTCCGGTTCAGCTGCCGGTTCAGGGTCTGACTCAGCAGCCGGTTGAGGAGTTGCTTCACCGGCCTCATCTTCCGTCGTCGCGGCTTCGGATGGCGTATCGTCAGCGGCATCAGTTGCTGGCGCGGCGTTTTCACCTGCGGCATTTGGATCAGCCTGAGTTTCTGTCTCGTTATCCTGAGCACTGTTGGCAGTATCTTGTGTACTAGCGTCAAGCTCACCGCTGTTTTGCTCCGAGCCTTGTGCCGTTTGCGGGCGAGTTTCAGCTTCCTGATTGGGCACTTCGATTGAGCGGCGATCGCCCTGCTGTTGAGCTTCTCGATGGCTCCTGGAGCCTTCAATGGTCATTTTGTATTCAATAGGAGCGCTGGCTCCACCGGCTATCGGCTGAAAGCTCGAGTTGCGAGCTGCTTGAATAGCTGCCCGATCAACTTCGGCGTTGCCGCTAGACTCTACTAGCGTCACATTTCGGACAGAACCATCCGGGTTGATGTCTACCTGCACTCGGGGTGCTCCTTCAAAGCCTGCCTCAAGAGCACTTTGGGGATATTGAGGCTCGACACAGTTTTGACAAGCGATAGTGCGTGACCCGGAATCTTGACCATTACCGTCTCCAGAAGTATTGGAGCCGTTTTCAGGACCGCTATTGGCCGCAGTTTCCTGGGAGTCACCAGCCGCGCCTGGTGCGTTTTCGGTGCCGTCAGTGGAGGCTCCATTAGGCGAAGTGCTGGTCGAATTAATACCGCCAGTGGCAGCAGCATTAGGATTAGTGCCACCAATGCGATCAAAAAAGCTGCGCAACCGATCCAATTGTGAAGCGTCTAAATCGTTGGGAACGGCAGCAATCGGCTCTGCAGTTTCCTCAGTTTCTTCTGCTGTCTGCTCTTCTTCTTCTGCTGTCTGCTCTTCTTCTGGGGTTTCCTCAGATTTCTCTGGCTCACTCAGCTCTGATTCAATTTCAGTTTCAGGGAGTGGCTCTGGTTCCGGTTCTGGCTCGGGCTCGGGTACGGGTTCCGGCTCGACAATTTCAGCAGGTGGCGGCGGGACAGGTGCTGCCGCTGCAACTTCTGAACCGGCGGCAGCAGCGGCCGGCGCAGGATCGTTTGTCGCATTACTCAGCGTTGCCGAAGCCGTATCTGCCGGTTGTTCAACCGGCTCTGACGGTGGCTCCACCACTAGAAGTTCAATAACGGGAGAATCGGCATCAGTCAGGCGCTGCCACACCCCAAAAGTACCGAGACCAAAGGCGATCGCATGCATGCCAACTGACCCTAAAAGCCCCAACAGCAAAAGCTTCTGTAGGCCAGTTCGCTCTCGCTTGTGCTGCTCAACACATAGGTTTGAAAGGCTCATAAGATCTAGATGTGATGCTTAAACATGAACATTAAGATACTAATATAAAGTTTTGAGAAAAAATGCCGTTTAATCAATGGCCCATGGAGAGATTCTTGGATGTGGCTGTTGGTTCAATGGTCTGCTGAATATCTTGCAAAATACGTTATCTCAACAGGACTGACGTAAACGCCCATCTTCTCCAGAGCTTGGATATGGGACATGTGATTTCTCCACGTTGGGAGGCCAAGGACCGAAATTGGCGGCGGCTGCGTAAGTCCTGTAAAAAACTCAGTGCTTCTTCCTCAAAAGCTTTAACCTGAAAAAGAATGCTCTTTTGATGCGTTCGGTGGGGTGCTGAGACAGCAAGCACTTTATCGAAAATTACTTTCAATAAGACCTTGACAAAGGGATCAACAATAAGGCTCAATTCTTAAAAGTTATTTGCAATAGGTTTCAAGCTGAGCTCTAAGCGGTTGTGGTCTGTCTAGCCAGAGTTAGGAGCTAGGGCCAGCAAGTAGAGAATAATCATGGGAAGAGTTTTTGCCGCAGGCGGTATCGTCATGTGGCCACTGCTGATATTTTCGCTAATCGCGATCGCTCTCATTATTGAACGACTGGTCTTTTGGTTTCGCCTCAATCGCCGTCAGCGCAAAGTGATGCAGGACATTTTGCGAGTCTATCGTCAGGCGCCAGTCGAAGCCCACGCTAAGCTGCGACAGCATCTTAAGCTACCCATTGCCCGGATTTTTCTAGAAGCCCTGGAGATTGATGACGCCACTCCAAAGCAGTTCCATTTGGCGTTAGCCAGTGCCATGCAGGCAGAACTGCCCTACCTCAGACGCTTTAATACAATGTTTGCCACGATCATTAGCGTTTCTCCACTTTTGGGACTGTTGGGCACCATTCTGGGTTTGATTACTTCCTTTGATGCGCTCCAGCTCGGCGATATTAGCGCTAATGCTGATTTAGTTACTGGCGGAATCAGCGAAGCGCTGGTTTCGACGGCTTCGGGACTGGTGGTGGCGATCGCAACGTTACTGTTTGCTAACTTGTTTCGTGGCCTCTACAAGCGTCAATTGGCTCTCATTCAGGAGTATGGTGGACAGCTTGAAATTCTTTATGAAATTCACTACGAGCGGCGACAGCAGCTAAGCCAGGAGGCACGCTATGTACCTTCCTGAAGAGCCGGAAGAGGAGTTTGAACTCAACATCATTCCGATGATTGACGTCATTTTTGCCATTTTGACGTTTTTCATCATTTCTAGTCTGTTTCTAACTCGTTCTGAATCACTGCCCGTTAATTTGCCTAAGGCCGATAGTTCCGAAGTGCAAAAACGGACCCGCATCACCGTAACCGTTGAGGCCTCCGGTGAGATTGCTCTGAATCAGGAGACTGTCGAGCTGGAAAATCTGCAGACTGGCGTTCGTAATTTGATGGATGAAGTTCAGGAATCGGTCATTGTGATCAATGCTGATACGGCGGTCGAACATGGCCGCGTGATTGCTGTCATGGATGAATTACGAGAAATCGAAGGGGCAGCATTAGGCATTGCCACTGAACGTCCGTAGCGGTGAATTATGCGATCGCGCGCTTCAACTCCATCTAGATCTCCTGTTTATCTATCTTTAGGGCTGGCGATTGGCGTCCCGATTTTGGCTGGCTGTCTGCTGTTTAGCATTTTGCTAGGGGCTGCCGACATTAACCCCAGCACGGTGTGGCAAGCCCTTTTCAACTTTGACGGCTCGACTGATCACTTAATTATTCGGACTGTACGACTGCCCCGCGCTCTTTTGGCAGTCATGGTAGGGGCGGCATTAGCCGTAGCCGGCGCGATTACTCAGGGACTCACGCGCAATCCTCTGGCGACTCCTGATATTTTGGGCGTCAATGTGGGAGCGGCGCTGGCCATGGTGCTGGCAATTTTTATCCGGGGCAGCGGCTCAGTGAGTTTTGCGTTTGTCGGAGCCGCGATCGCCGCGGTCACTGTCTATGGGCTGGGTTCTATGGGTCGTAGCGGTCTTACTCCCATCAAGTTAGTGATTGCCGGAGCGGCATTGACTTATCTGCTCAGCTCGCTCACTACGGGGATTCTGATTCTTAGTCAGCGCACCCTTGAGGACATTCGGTTTTGGTTGGCCGGTTCCCTAGCTGGACAGGACTTAGCCAGCCTACTGCCGGTGCTGCCTTACATCGCTGTGGGGCTAATGGGTTCATTGGTGCTGGGGCGACAGCTTACCTTACTCGCGCTGGGAGAAGATGTGGCCCAGGGCTTAGGCCTGCAGACGGCTTGGGTAAAGATTGCGGCAGCGATTGTCGTCGTGTTGCTGGCCGGTAGTGCCGTGGCCCTGGCGGGTCCCATCGGCTTTGTTGGTCTGGTCATTCCCCACGTTGTGCGCTTCGGCGTCGGCGTCGATTACCGCTGGATTCTGCCCTATTCCATGCTGGCCGGCGGTATTCTCCTATCGGTGGCGGACATCGCCGCCCGTCTGATTATTCAGCCTCAAGAGCTTCCCGTCGGCATCATGACAGCGCTGATTGGCGCCCCTTTTTTCATCTATTTGGCGCGCTCCTCTGCAAAGAGCAGTCTCTAACCATCGGGCATCAAGCGCCCGGAATCCAGCATAATGCATCAGTCTGAGCACTCGCTGATCTCCGTCCACTGCACAGATTCTTAATCTTCTATTTCGCCATTCTTCTTTTCTTAATTCATGCCTCCCATCAAGCCCTGGCTTTCCATACGACGCCGAACCCCGTCTATCTCGTTTCGAGTTGATCGCCGGGTACCCTTCACGCTGGTTATTCTCATGGGCTTGGCGCTGCTGTCACTCATCTTCAATGTTAGTCAGGGTGAATATCCAGTGCCGCTGCTAGCAGTTGTCAAGACGATTTTGGGGCTGCCCGCCAATCCTGAATATGCCTTTGTCATCAACACCTTGCGATTGCCGCGGGCCTTAGTGGCGCTGCTGGTGGGTATGGGCTTGGCCACCGCCGGCACCATCCTGCAGGGGCTCACCCGCAATCCGCTGGCTGCGCCAGAAATCATCGGCATTAATTCCGGGGCGAGTCTAGTGGCCGTGGCATTTATTGTGCTGTTTCCTAGCCTACCGGTGGCGTGGCTGCCCGTAGCCGCGTTTTTGGGCGGACTGGCCGCCGCGATCGCCATCTATCTTTTGGCCTGGAATCAAGGCAGTTCGCCCGTTCGACTGATTCTGGTGGGGATTGGTCTCACCGCTCTTACCGGAGCCTTCACTAACCTGATGATTACCTTTGGCAATATTTTCGATGTCAGTCAGGCACTGGTCTGGCTAACAGGCAGCGTTTATGGCCGCAGTTGGGAACATCTGTGGCCGCTAGTTCCCTGGCTGATCATCTTTCTTCCCCTGGCATTAGTCTGCGCGCGCGACTTGGACGCCCTCAACCTGGGCGACCATTTGGCTCAAGGCTTGGGTAGCCGTGTTGAGTGGATGCGTAGCACTCTGTTGCTTTGTGCGGTAGCCCTGGCTGGCGCTTCTGTGGCCACCGCCGGTACCATCGGCTTTGTGGGGTTGATGGCTCCCCACTTGGCCCGGCAGTTGGTCGGTCCTTCCCATGCCGGGCTAATTCCCATTGCCGCTTTAACCGGAGCCTGCATTGTCGAGCTGGCGGATTTGGCGGGGCGACTGATATTTGCTCCCATTGAACTGCCCTGCGGCGTGATTACAGCAGTGATTGGTGCACCATATTTTTTATGGCTGCTGCACCGCAATCGCAATCAATAAATTTTCCGCAGAAAGCAGCCAGATCAAACGTCGGACTTTAAGGCTTTCTGATGCATGGCGGAGATCAAGCTGAAAAGCTAGATGATTACAAAGAACACGGGGTGCTCCTCGCGTCGGAACCGCGCGGGAAGTGCCAGCTATGGAGCAGGACTGAAGGGCAGCGAATGAGCAAAATTATCGTGGCGGGCGATCGCAGCGGCGCGGGCAAGACGACTGTGACGATGGCGCTGCTCGCAGCGCTGCGGCGGCAGGGACAGACAGTGCAGGCATTCAAGGTGGGGCCAGACTATATTGATCCCATGTTTCACCGCGCTATTACAGGACGAGCGGCATACAATCTGGACCCGTTACTGACGTCTGAAAGCTATGTGCAGCAATGTTTTAAACGTCATAGCGAAACTGCCACTTATGCCGTTATCGAAGGCGTTATGGGGCTTTTTGATGGGGCGGGAGGCACTGACTGGGCAAGCACCGCTCACGTTGCGCGGCTGCTGAACTGCCCGGTGTTGCTGGTGGTGGACTGCTCCCGCCTGTCGCGATCGCTGGCCGCCATCGTCCACGGTTATCAAACCCTGGATCGCCGGGTGGAGGTCGCGGGCGTGGTGCTGAATCGGGTGGGCAGCGATCGCCACTTGGCCATGTTGGCCGCCGCGATGGCGGCGCTAAGTATGCCAGTGTTGGGGGTGCTGCGGCGAGATGATGCGGTAGCGCTGCCCGATCGCCATCTGGGACTCGTGCCAACGGATGAACTAGCGGACCTGCTAGAGCGGTTTCGGCATCTGGCGGCGATCGGGCAGCGCTGTTTTGACTGGCCAGCGCTAGAGCAACTGTGGCAGCGGTCAGCCGCAGGCCCCCTCGGACAAACCGCTGCTGACTTGCCCCATCAGGCGTCAGTCTTCCCTCCCCATCCCGTTGCTGAAGCTGACATAGGGGCCGCTGTGGAGTTCCCGACCCGCCAGCGTCAGCTTGGCAGCTTGGCAACCTTGGGCGGCCCAGGCCCGAGCAAACTGGTTGACGCGGGCCGCCGAGCGCAACCGGTGAGAATTGGGGTGGCGCGCGATCGCGCTTTTAACTTCTACTACGCAGATAATTTGGCGCTGCTTGAGCAGTGTGGGGCAGAACTGGTACTGTTTAGTCCCCTGGCGGACGAACAGTTGCCCCTTGACTTGGACGGGCTGCTTTTAGGCGGTGGCTTCCCGGAAATCTTTGCCGCGGCGCTGTCGCAAAATCGCTCAATGCGACAGGCGATCGCCCAGGCGCTGGCCGCCGGTTTGCCGACCTATGGGGAATGTGGCGGACTGATGTATCTGTGTGAAACGCTGGTGGATTTCGACGGGCAATCGTGGCCGCTGGTGGGGACCATTGCCGCAGCGGCCACCATGACGGGTCAGCTAACGCTCGGCTATCGTCAAGCAACGGTGCTTCAAGACAGTCCGATGATGTCCGCTGGACAACAGCTGTGGGGGCACGAGTTTCATCGGTCAACGATCGCCGGGCTGGAGCGATCGCCACTCTATGACCTGACGGCTTTTCCCCTGGCTGGAGCCGCCCCTGTCGCCCAGGGGCCGGAGGGGTGGGCAACGCCAAATCTGCAGGCGTCGTATTTACATACTCACTGGGGAACGCAGCCAGAATTCGCCGAGCGATTTGTGGCGACCTGCCGCCGCTTTTGTGCCGTGGCTCACCAAACCATTTAAATTAATTAATTGCTGGACTGACCGCCCGGTTAGACCGGCTTTCCGGAGACGCCGCGCTATTCTGGTGCATCCGATGAGGGTTCAGCGTCCTGTTTAGTTTTGAAGCGCCGGGCTTGCTGCTGTAAATCCGCAAAATAGTCGGCGTCGCTGGCAGTGGCGGTTGGGGGCGGCTCGTTTGGAGACGGAGGGCTCACTGAGGCAGCCGGTTGGTCGGCGCCGGGGCGATCGCTCTGGATAGATGAGCTAGCAGTGTTTTGGCGTCGTTCTCGTAGTTCTTTAGCCTGCGCCTGTAACTTGCTGAAATAATCAGTGTCGGTAATTTCGGCGACTTGTTCGCCCACCTTGGTCTGATCAATTTCAATTTCTAGACGGAGTAGGCTTTTCATCTGTTTATAAACGGCCTGCCCGTAGTCGCTTTTGTTAAAGCGATCCAGCAACACCACGCCGCCCGCTGATAAGGCCGCCCCCAAAGCCGCTGGGATGAGAGGAATCCAGCCTCCCTGTAAAAACAGCGCGTAGCTGACGCCATAAAGCGCCGCCAGCAATATCGCGGCCACCACCGCGTAAGTCACAGGACGACGCACATACCAGGCAAAAATGCCGCCGCCAAAGCTCCAAAGGATAATCCAGCCGGCTTCTGCCCAGGCTGGCCAAATCCATAGCAAGGTTCGGTCATCCAAAACAGCGCTCAAAATCTGACTGCTGGCTTGGGCATGTACCATCACACCGGGCATTTTTTGACTATCTCGTAGCCCGCCGCTAAAGGGAGTGTAAAATTCGTCTTTGGCTTCCGGTGAGGTGACGCCAATCAGCACCAGGCGATCGCGGATCTCGGCCTCATCGACATTGCCTGAAAGTACGTCCGTCAAGCTGACTTGGGGGACTGCCGCCCTCGCTGCTCGATAGTTCAGTAAAATCTGATAGCCGCTAACATCAGCGTTGTGATAGCCACCCGTGTTGGCCTGCAGCCGCGACAGCACCGTGTCGTCCAGGCGCAATTCTCGCTGAGCCGTAAATTCTGGCTCAATCCCTTCGACGGCCAAGTAGCGCAGCGCTAGCTGTAAACCCAGCGACAGAAAATTGCCGTCTGGAGTATTGCACAAATGGGTGCCTGTTTCTAAAGAATCGGCAGGCGGTTGGGTAATCAGCAAATTGCGACGCAAAATGCCCCCCGAATCAACGACTAAATCAGAAAATCCCACTTGAAATAAGGTGGTTTCGGGCGGCGGGGGCACTCCTGGACTGTTGGGACTGCTTAGTTTGCAAACAGACAGCACCCGCTCGTTATTCTGCAGCTGACTCAATAGGGCTTCGCGACCTTCACCAATCGGCACATCGCGAAAGATATCAAGCCCGATCGCGCGGGGTTCGGCAGCAGTCAAAGTCGCGAGCAGCTCAGCTACAGTATTGTCGGTGATGGGCCACTCTTGACGGGACTGTACATCGACCTCATCAATGCCCACGACGAGAATGCGATCGTCAGGCGGTAGGGGCGATCGCTGCCGCATCATCTGGTCATAGGCTCCCAACTCTAGCCCCTGTAGCGCTCCCAACGCCCGTATTCCCAGAACGGCGGTACTGGCCACGATTGTCGCTAGCAGCGGTGGCTGACCCAATCGATTGAGCCAAGCGGGTAGGCGCTGTGGTTGAGACCAGCGCGGTGATGGACCTGAAGGTTTGGGCGAAAAAGCCATAAGTGATGCTGAGTGGGGAGCAAAAGCAATCGGCAAACGTCACCTATTCTACCCACGGTGGTTGGCGAAGTGCGGATTAACCGCCGCAATCAGAAAATTTGCTCAAGAACCGTAACAGTCCCCTGGCGGTCTGAAGTAATCGTGTGTAATCCTGCAGAATCATAACGACAACTGAAATTATTCATCTCCTCAAAGC
The DNA here is from genome assembly GCA_039027715.1 of Cyanobacteria bacterium P01_C01_bin.120. Classification (GTDB taxonomy): domain Bacteria; phylum Cyanobacteriota; class Cyanobacteriia; order Phormidesmidales; family Phormidesmidaceae; genus Halomicronema. Next base: position 30,022 of record JBCCJU010000031.1, on the reverse strand, counting down.
CATGGTGCCGGCTAACAGTTACGACAAGATTTTTGCCGTCCCAGTTCGCGACCATCGACCCTTTTATATTGCTTACAGTGGTTAACTCGCTCCTATGAGAAATTTGAGAAACGTATTTGACTTACGGCGAACCGGGACGATGCTATCCCTCAGCCTGATGCTGGGAGGCAGTTTATCGGCAGTTCGGCAGGCCGCGATCGCCCAAGACATTTTTCGAGTGCAGCTACCGGATATCAGCGCTCCTGGCAATCGCGAATCCGGTTCAACTCGCAGCACCACCTGCATTGCCCCGAATGACAATCTGGTAGCGCTAATCCCTCAAACCAACTATGGCCTAACCGAAAGCGCGTATCCCACCGTCTATTTTTACTTGCCGCCTACCACCGCTGAGCAGGTCAAATTTGTGCTGCTGAATGAAAGCACCAATGAGCTGGTGTATGAGAGTCGTTTTGCCATCAGCAATCTTTCCGGTATTGCCAGCATCAGTTTGCCTAACAACGGTCTACAGCAGTCGCTAGCCGTGGATGAGACCTATGTTTGGTACATTGCTGTCGTATGTGAGCCCACCGACCCCAGCGCCGACGTTGTGACTGAAGGACAGATTGCCCGGGTGGAGGCACTACCAACCGCCGCCACCGCCACTGCCGAAGAGCTGCCTCGGGTGTATGCCGAAGCTGGGCTCTGGTACGATGCGATCGCTGCCGCTGCCGTGCTGAAGCAGGATGACAGTACCGTTGCGTGGAATACGCTGCTCAACGCCGTTGAACTGACTGAGCTGATTCCCGTGGAATTGTTGGAGGACGCGCCAGCGGCCACGGCTCAAGCTATTACAGTCACGCCATAGCTGGGAAAGTGCTAGCGGTCGTCACGGCGGCAAGTTGTGGCACGACGGTATCCGTCAAGCAGCCCTACGCTGAGCCGCCGCCGTCTGAAAGGTAGCGCAGTATTGCTGATAGCCGCCCGGAAAAACAACGTTGAGCGTCAGCGGATCAGCGGTGTCAGCCGGATCGCCAGGCCCCGCAACCACGACTGGCTGCCCCTGACGCTGTTCGATGGTCAGTGCCCGGCGGTTTTTTAGCTCGCCGCCGCTGCTGTCAACATAAGTGACAACGTTACCGATTTTCAGCCGACGTCCAATATCCTGGATCAAATACAAAAAGTTGCGATCGCTGCCGCCGCGCTTGGCCACTGGTTGACCGTCTACCTCTATGACTTTGCTAGTGACAGTATCGCCAACCCCAACCAGCAGGGGCATAGCTGCCGGATCAAACCGGTCCTGCACCAGCTGCACTAGGGCATCGTGGTCATGGGGGGCCACCCGAGCACTAAAATCTTCGCCTAAAGGATAGCTACCGGTACGTTGAGCATAATAGTGATTGAGCAATGCCAAGACGCCGGCTTCCTTAATTCCACCCCGCAGCATAAATTGAAAATCCGTCGTGCCCGACTCGTCTCCCTGACTGAGCCAGATGATCTCTTGACCGCTTTCATCGCGACCATGGTTAGGCGCATAGTGCACAAAAAAGGAGTCTCCCAAGCCTTGCTCGGCGGCCTCCGCCAGCAGGGTCTCCATTAAAGATTGCATAACTCTTTGCAGGGTTTGATAGGTATCTTGATCGGCCGCTAACGCGCCGTGAAAGGTATTGAGATTAGCGGTTGGAGAGGCCACATTTTCCAGCGCTGAGGACTGGATGCAGCTTTCCAGCATGGCCGCGTCGAGGTCGAGGGCTTGAGCGCGGGCAAACTCTCGTAGGCTTTGACGAATGCGCTCAGGGACCTGTGCCAGGAAGGCCAGCTCCGCCTCACTCACGCCAGGATGGGACAGTTTTCCATGGCGAGTCTGCCACTGCACCCCACCGGCCGCTAAACCCGGCAAGTAATGTCCCTGCTCTGGCAAGGCTTGAGCATCGCCAAACGCCCGCTCGATAATTTTGTTGACTCCTCGCTCGCCGATATGTTCGCCGTTGGTCAGCACGTAGAAATGGCCGTCAAAAGCTTGCGTAGCTGTCACGTATGCCGGGTCAATTTGCCGAGTTAGGGGATCTTTCACCAGCCCCATGCAAACGCCGTCGAGGTCCTGAATAATCAATAGATTTTCGGTCTGGCTCAGCAGGTCAGTAAAGCGATCGTGCTCTAGTGAAAAAGCTTGCTCGTGCAGAGGCAAACGGGTAGCAGAGGTCATGGTTTTGCCGGAGTGACTTTGCTTTCAGCCTATCAGGGGACGCGGCAGCCAGGGAGCGTCTCCCACCCCAATCTGCCTCATGCTCAGTAGATGCACCATAGGGTAGGGCTTTGCGGGTAAATCAAGAACCTGATTGGTGGCAGAGTGGCAGGGTGGAAGGGTGGCAGGGTAGAAGGGTGGCAGGGTAGCAGGGTAGGAGGGTGACAGAGTAAGGGGATCTCCAGGAAAGAATTTACCTCTCGTAGGGTGCTGTCAGCGAAGTGTGACGCACCGGAGGATAGGTATTTTTATTCCCAGAAATCTCCTAAGAGAGTGTGATGGGGAGGTTATTAAATTTGCACATCCCGTAGGAAAAATTCAGCCGCGATGAGAGTCCTCGATCTTTCAGGCGTCAATTGAACAAACCACTCGAAAGCCTACTTCGTTGAAACGACCATCACTCCATTTCCACACTCTGGACGCCGAGCGACAGTTTTGGGGGGGCTCGGCCCAGGACCCACCCCGAATCACCCGCCGAGTTCGCGCTTGATTGGTTGAGCTGGTGGGCGATGAGCGGTAGTTTTCTCGCCATTCGTCTTGACACCATTCCCAAACGTTGCCGTGCATGTCGCTCAGACCAAAATGATTGGCATATAAATATTCATCTACGGCGGTGGTTTGTTCCGGAATTGACTCAGCGGTGGCCCTTTCCGTTTCTAAATAGGGTTGTTGGGCGTTGTAGTTGGCTAATTGCGCGTTCAGGGTGGGGCCGAAGTTAAAAGGCGTCATGGTGCCAGCCCGACAAGCATATTCCCATTCGGCTTCCGTTGGCAGACGATATTGACGCTGAGTCAATTGCGAGAGGACTTGACAGAAGTTGGCGGCTTCCCGCCAGGTGATGTTTTCCACTGGATGATTGGAGCGATCGCGCCGAAAGTGACTGGGCTGGCTTCCTGTAATCCGCTCGTATTGTGATTGAGTAATCGGCGTTTTTGCCATGAAAAAAGGCGATATTTCGCGACGCTGGGGCGGTCTTTCCGCGTCACTGCTTTTAATCTCATAGTTTGGCGCCCCCATGGTGAAACTGCCTCCGGGAATTGCCACCATAATGAGTGAAATATCCTCGTCAAGCCTTTCTTGAAAGCATTTGAGGGTGTCGTTTTTTTGGACAATCTTGCCCTGGGCGTTGATGCTGGCGCGGGTGAAAAATTGCGTGATCAAAGGCGCATCCCCAGACATAGGAGCAAGGTTGGCCCCATTGATCTCTGGCTTTTGCCGGCGCGAATAGATGGCTTTGCGATGGCAACCTGTATTCATTCCCAACGCGATGAGCGACCAGCCAATAAATTTTCGACGATTATTTGGCAACGAATTCCCTACCTCAAGCGGCAAATGCTCAGACCGCGATCGCTGAACCGCTGACGACCAAAAATAAGACTCTCGATGACAAATGACAAAATAATCAATGTCATTAAGGTGTCATTACAGAAATATCAAAAAAATTGCAGCTTTGAAACAGAATATGCATTGCTGCGGAAAGCGCGATCGCCCAAATTTAGGATGCCGGCGTGAATGATGATTGCTGCCCGGAGAGCATCATTGTCAAAGTGTAAAGATATTCAGAGCTTTGTCCGGTTGGAGCGATTTGAAGAAGAATTGCTCAAGTTCCGACTCCGTAAGAATTTTGCGGTTTCGGCAGCAGGTCGCCACAAATCAGCTGGCGGGAAAGTCACAAAATTGTCCTGAGCAGGCGCCGCGAACGCTGTCAAAAAAGACATGTCGCCAAATTTGAAGAGCTATGTCTGCTGAAGTTTGCTTATTGCTAGTGCAGTCTTTAACGGGAGACTGCGAGGCGACCGCGATCGCCCCGCCCACTAATTTGACTGCCGCTGTCGCGGCTCAGCCAGATCCGGTGTCAGAAAATCATGCTGTCGCTGCCAAGGCGATCGCGCCCACCACCGCATCAGCCACTCCACAATTTGCGGACTTTTGCGACAGTGCGCCTGGTCAGCCAGCGGGAATCTGCACCCTGAACTCCTTAAGTCGCCACAATCTTCACGGTTCGCAGTCAGTGGCGGCGCCCAATTCTGCAGCCACCGCCGCCGCCTCAACGAGAACAACCACTGCCCTGGCCAGTCCTCCATCGGTGACCCTGCCAGTGCCAGTTAACTTACCCACGGCGCATCGGCCAGTCTCACCGCCCACAGTACCGACGCCTCAGTTCAGTCCACCCACTACTGTGGCCGCCAATCCTGCGGTGGCTGGTAGGACAACATCCCAGGCAACGCTGCGGCCCGCTTCTGGCTCGGAACTATACCGACAACGACAACTGGCCCTGCAATCAGGACAATCCTATACGCGCCTTGCTCCCAATGCTTACGCCGATCAGTGGCAGACCATTAATCATCAGCCGACTTATGAAGATTGGCGGCAACTGCTGTGGCAAGAGGCCCGCGCCACAGCAGCGGGACAGGGGCAAAATCGGTTGGAAGTCGTCGTCGGCGATTCCTTTGGTCTGTGGTTGCCGACTGAAATGCTGCCCCGCGATCGCCTGTGGCTCAATCAAAGCATCTCGGGGGATACAACAGCGGGAATTTTGCACCGAGTGAATACGTTTGCCAACGCCCGCGCCACTACAATTCACCTGATGGCCGGGGCCAATGACTTAAAAACCGGCGTGCCGGAAGCTCAAATCGTCAGTAATTTGCATCGCACCGTGCGGCTTCTCAAGCAGCAGCATCCGCAGGCGCAAATTGTGGTCTATTCGGTGCTACCCACGCGCCGCGCCGAGATCGACAATGCCCGCGTGCGATCGCTCAATGCCCGCATTGCTCATATGACCCAGCGCAACAGCGTCGTTTACCGTGACATTCATCCGCAATTTCAGGATGAATGGGGCCATCTGCATCCCAACCTGACAACCGACGGCCTACACCTGAATCCCCAAGGATATGCGCTGTGGCAGCGGGCGCTTTTAGCCAGCGCCTGGTGATGAAGGTGCGGCAAAGCAATCACTGTCCTCGCCTGGTTAAGCCGCCAACTGCTTTACTCCATGCTGCCGGCAAATACCTTCTCAGCTGGACCGGTCATATAAACTCGATTGTCGATCGCCGACCATTCAATATGCAGGGGGCCGCCAGGGAGTTCAACAGTGGTCGCGCGATCGCAACGCTCGGTCAACACCCCAGCCACCAGAGCCGCACAGGCCCCCGTGCCGCAGGCTAGAGTAGCGCCAGCGCCTCGTTCCCAAACGCGCATTTTGAGATAATCGCGGCTGATGACTTCAATAAACTCGGTGTTGGTGCGCTGCGGGAAGACTGCATGATGTTCGAACTGAGGACCGAGGGTAGCGAGGGAAATCGCGGCGGCATCGTTGACAAAGGTGATGCAGTGGGGATTGCCCATGCTGACACAGGTCACAATCCAGTCCTGGTCGTCTACCGCTAGGGTTTTGCTAATCACGCGATCGCCCGCCGCTGCCAATGTCGTGGGCATGTCGCCAGCTTTGAGCAACGGTTCCCCCATATCAACCGTAACTTGACCATCGGGCTGCAGGGTCGGCGTGATGGTGCCGGCCAGCGTATGAATGGTGTAGGCTTTTGGTGGCGCCGCCGGCTGACCATCAGCCGTTTCTAGGTCGGCGATAAACTTGGCCAGGCAGCGAATGCCGTTGCCACACATTTCTGGCTCCGACCCATCGGAATTGAGAATTCGCATGGTGTAGTCGGCGCCTTGCTGCCCCGGCAGCACAAAAATCACGCCGTCACCGCCAATGCCGAAGTGGCGATCGCACCATTTCATCGCCTGCTCAGTAGTCAACAGCAGCTCGTCCTGGTGCCGGTTATCGACCAGCATAAAATCATTGCCTAAGCCGTGGTATTTGCTAAACGCGATCGCCATTATTTTCTTTAACCCTAACCAGATGCCAATTCAAATTTGCGGTGGAGCAGCGCCCTTGGTTATGTACTGCCCTTCAGCAAGTGTTTACCGTGACTATCGTAAATCTTTGCCGTGGGCGATCGCTAAACTCTGTCATCGTTTGACGATCTCAAATTTCCGAGAATTGTGGTTAACTAACGGCACGAAGTACGCAAATGCGGGTCTGAATTCCAGGTTGCTGCTAAACGGCTACGGTTCATCGGCATGAAATCAGGAGGGCTTCAACCCAAAAGCGCAATCAAAGTTCGCCAGAATGGGTACCCTTGAGGCCAGTGTGAGCTGTTCATACATTGTCGAAGCTAATTACTATCCTATGTCTGTAGAACTCGAAACCGGATTGCCCAGCACGCGACTGCTGCAAAACTATCTGCGCGATAAACGCAAAATTGAAGTGAAGCTCGTCACTGGAGATACGATCGCTGGCACGATTTCCTGGCAAGATCCTCATTGTCTTTGTCTGGACGTTGAGGGCACGCCTACCCTGATATGGCGTTCAGCCTTAGCATCACTCAAAGGAATTTAAGGAAAGGCAAATTTGCTGGAAACGGCTTTTTGATGGCCCTAACGACTAGGCTCGGAAAGCCTTCAGCTGATGGCTAACGGTGTAAACCGGACGCTGTCAGGTTTGTATCGTCAGGTCTGTATCTGAGTCTTTGCAGGGCTGACTACTGGTGCACCAGGCGGTTCGATGGACTGTGTTTCCCTTTTACAGCATGGCGATCGCGATTTATTTGGGCGCCGCCCTTGATTGATCACTCGTACTTTCTCCCCCCCCAACGGCCATGAAGCAGGTCTTCTCGTACTACAAACTGCCTGGACTCAATGCCGCTCTTAAGCAGCATCAGTTTTCCTGGAAGTCGGTGGTGTTTATGGCGTTGGCTGGAATGGTGACGCTGTTTGTCACCCTCGTCCAACATCCGCCGGTGCAAGCCGCCTACGACGTATCGATTCAGCCAGCAGCGCCCAGTCAAGGGGATACCGTGGTCATCATCAGTACGGAGTCAACCCATACAGGCAGCGCACCGACAGTGTTGATCAACGACGTTGCTTACCCGACGTTTGCCATCGGCAATAGCCGATATCGCACATTTTTACCGACCAGTCCGCTGCATCCATCTGGGGAATATATCATTCGTGTAGAAGGGCCAGACGGGACCCGCAATCCGATGGTGTGGCTGAGCGATCGCAGCTTTCGCACTCAATACATTAATTTGCCTCCCGGCAGCAGCAGCTTAGGTACCGACTATGAATTTGATCGAGTCGATGCCTTCAAACAAATTCTGAGCCCTGAAAAGTTTTGGCAGGGACCTTTCCTGCGTCCCAGTCCCGGTCGGGTCAGTTCGGAATATGGCGTCCGGCGCTATTACAACGGCGTCTTTGCCAACAACTACTATCATCGCGGTGTGGACTATGCTGCGGCCACGGGGACTCCAGTAATCGCGCCTGCTGCCGGTAGAGTTGCCCTCGTTGGACGAGTATCTGACGGCTTTGAGCTACATGGCAACACCATCGGCATTGATCATGGTCAAGGAGTCGAAAGCATTTTCATTCACCTCAACAGCATCAGCGTTAGGGAAGGGGACTTTGTTCCGGCTGGCCAGGTAATCGGCACCATTGGCTCCACCGGGGCCTCTACGGGACCGCACCTGCACTGGGGACTATATGTCAGCGGCGTGGCTGTTGATCCGGCCCCTTGGCGCCATGGCTCTATCGAATAATGCAGCGACCTTGGGGCTGAAAATCCGCGTCTCGTGATGTCCACCTAAGCTTTGAGGAACAAGCTGTTTGGGTACTTTGAAAGATGGCCAATCTGCGGCTTTTTAAGCAATATTATTTGAATCTTTATTGATTTTACTGTAGCCTCAGTGTTTTTACAGACAGGCTTAAGTTGTCAGTCAATTAGATGCATGAAAATTCTGCGAAGCGTTGAAAATCATTTTTATAGCCTAGTTAAAAATACTGAATACAAGTTTAGATTTCCAAGGGATTTCACAATATAGCGTCTCTAAGAATCTAACGTCTGAAAAGTAAAATTGAGCGCTCATATCCCGATTTAAAGGCGATTATTTTTTTAATCGAGGATATTTTGATTTTAGAGCCGAACATGCTTCAAATCTTTGGTTGACTTAGCTTACGAAGATGACAAGAAGGGATTAAGCAACAGGCGATTTCATGATTTGCTTAAAGTTGCTGATTAGATTCATGAACTTGTAATTCTGTTGTTGTGAGCAGTAAATTCCGCCATAAAGTTGCTGACTAGCTAAGTTTTTTTGACCAAAAGCTCACTGGCCTCCCTGGGCCAAGAGGCGATAAGAGAACCCGGTAAAAGTTAACTGCAGTTGTCGTCTTCTGAATCCTGTGGGGCACAATAAGGCCAATCCAGAAGGTGTATCGAATTTACTGGCATGTTCTGGTTTCATTTGTCCCCGAAATCTTGTTGACAACGCAAACGGAGCGTTAGAATCCATGAGCATCGAAAAGATTGTTGAACAAGCCCTTCAAGATGGCTATCTGACACCAGCCATGGAAGCCGAAGTTGGGCGGATTTGTGACACTGCTTCTGAACTTTCCATCGAAGAGTATATGTCGCTCGATCGCTTGATGGGAGCACTCCTGACGGGCGAAGTTGTGGCGGTCCCCCGTAAGCAGTTTATCAACGTAATGGAAGAACTCGTGCTGACCGAAGCGATTTCGCGGGTGGCGGAAATTGAGTCAAGTTCCGATGCGACCCTAGATTTGGGAGACATCGCCGCCTATGCCTTAAATCGTCTACCGCCGCTGTATGCCACAACTGAAGAGGGGGCTACTTTTCAGCGCAACAATGCTAAAGCAGAGCTGTCGGCGCTGATTGCTGATCAGGTGAAAGAGGCGATCGCCCGTAGCTTGAATCAACCTGACTTCTATCCCGAGCGGAAAACTTTGAGCAAGTCTGCTGGCAAAGACAATGTGTTGGGGCAGGTCAGCGATCTGCTGCAGGACTATGCCCACAAGTATGCGCCAGAGGCGCAGGGCGTCGCCAATTAGTTTTCGCCAGCCAACTATTTGCCAACGGTCTGGCCCAGTGCCTGTGCCTTGCTCATCGACTGCTGGCGGTGCTAGCGCTACTGTTTTTCCTCGATCAGCAGCGGAATTTCGTCGAACTGGTGGCGGTCGTTTAATCGCCAGACCAATGGCTGGGAAACTTGTTGAGCTGTCACTGACAGAATGGGATAAACGTATCCCGACCAGGCGAGTTGACGATCGCGTTCTGAAGGCACTGCTGGATGATCAGGATGCGAATGATAGACCCCGAGGATAACCCAACCGCGATCGCGGCTCTCCCGCTGAGCCGTGAGTAAAATCTGCGGGTCGATCCAATAGCGGTTAAGTTTACTGACGCTGTGGCGATCGCGATCGCTCTGAGAAAAAGGATTGACCGCTGCGGTCCAATCATTCGTCACCGGTTGGACGGCGGCTACTGTGGCGCGATCGTGAGCGGCATCATAACGCCCCAAAAGTAAGCCGCAGCACTCCTCTGGATAGGTGTCTGTGGCATGTACCTCCATAATGGCTAAGTGGTTGGGCGACAGGATAAGCGACACGGCAATAATTCTGTGCAAGCTTCAATCCATAGTTTTCCGTAAATGTGGCTCTGAAGGCTGACCCCCACAATGGAAAAAAGAGTTAGGAAATTGCTTTCCCAACCCTTGATAAAAATTCGCGTTAAGGTCATAGCCATCAAGACGTCAATGGCCTCAGTGAGTTCCCGGATAGCATGTATTGTTTAAGACGATATCGTCTCCGGAGCGGTTAAGCGATGGCGCAGGGCATCAACAACTTGATCCAGGGCGACTGCTCTGGAAGCTTTGAAGAGAACGCGATCGCCCGGCTGCAGCAGGGTTGCCAAATGCTGCACTAAGGCTTGATGATGGTCGAAGCTGGCTACAGGGACCGTCCCCGCACCGGCAATTAGAGCGGTTGTTTCTGCCGCATCAGCCAGGGTTAGCAGGGCGTCTAAGCGTAAATTTTGTACGCACTGTCCGACTTGCTGATGCAGTCTGACGGAGTGCTCGCCCAGTTCTTTCATCGTGCCGAGCACGGCGATGTGTCGCTTTCCTGGCGTTTGTTTCAGGAGCTGGAGAGCAGCCTGCATGGACTCAGCCCCGGCATTGTAGGTTTCGTCCAGCAGCACAATGTCTCGCGGCAAAGCGATACGACTTGCCCGACCGCTGGGTAGGTTAACCGCTAGTCCCGCCTGCAAAACCCGCCAATCGAGCTGGAAAGCCACCATTACCGCGATCGCCGCTAAAAAATTCATGGCGTTATGCTGACCCGGCAGCGGCAGCGGCAAGGTGACACCGTCGACGACAATCTCATGGGCATTCAAGAGTTTGCCGTGAATATCGCCACCGGTAAGTCCGTAGGTGATTTGGCGCCCAGACCAAACGCCGGCAGCCGTCTGCAGCAGGCGTTCATTGTCGTGATTGAGGACGGCGATACCTTCAGGAGACAGCCCCGCCAACAATTCACATTTCGCATCAGCGATCGCCTGTTCTGAGCCCAATAGCTCAATATGAGCTGTCCCGACGTTGGTAATCACGGCCACATTAGGCTGGGCAATTTGCGTCAACAGATCGATTTGCCCTGGCCCGCGCATGCCCATTTCAATTACGCCGTAGTCGTGGGCAACCGTGAGCCCCAGCAGCGTTTTGGGCACGCCAATCTCGTTGTTGTAGTTGGCCTGGGTTTTGAGAACAGCTCCTTGAGTTTGCAGGGCTGCCGCAATCAGTTCTTTGGTCGTCGTTTTGCCCACGGAGCCAGTAATGGCCACCATCGGGATCGCTAACTGTTGCCGCCACCAGCGCGCGATCGCTTGATAAGCCGTCAGGGTATCGGCCACCCGTAGCTGCGGCTGTACGTCAACGGGCGCTTGCACAATGACGCCGGCAGCACCCTGGGCGATCGCTGGCTCCACAAAGGCATGGCCGTCAAATTTTTCCCCGGTTAGGGCCAGAAACCAGTCTTGGGTCCGAATCTGTCGCGTATCGGTAGAGACGCCAAACGCCGCAGCTGCCTTGAGAGCGCTGTGGTCGTCTTGCAAAACCCCACCTGTTACGGCGACCAGGTCAGGCAAACTAATCTGAAACGCCAATTCGTTTTCTCCGTGCTGTGGCAAATGGATTAAGCTATGGCCCATTGCGACCACTTCAATCAGCTCACCCTTTGAAAATTGATTGTCTCACAGGATCTTTTCCCCGCGAACCCAGCGCCCAATGATGAGTCCTTCAGAGCACCCTTAGCTAATCACGACTGGCTAATCATGACTGCTCTAGAATCCCGACGCCACATGCCATGACCGGATAAAGACCCGGCTCCCGTGGACCGAAGGATTGGCTCACAGAAGGAGACAGCTGATTATGACTGTGTCTGAGTGCTGGGCATCAGCTTGGCCAGCGCGATGTAAATTACCAGAGCTGACAAGATGCCGTTGATGGGGACAATGCCCCAACCGGCTTGATTAGTGAAATAAGCGATCGCCGAAGCGGCCACATAGGCAATAATTCCCGCCCAGTTAAACGCGGGTTGCGGTTCGTCTACCGAGGGAAACTGGCCGCCTCGATTAATCCAGTAATCGGCCATGATGATGCCACCAATGGGGGGGATAAAGGTGCCCAGCAAAATCAAATACTGCACTAGCATTTCATAAATACCACCCCAGGCCAGAATCAGGGCAAATGTGGCGCCGCCGAGCACCAGCAGGGTCCGCTTCCGGGTACGAAACATGTTGGAGCCAGCGATGGAAAAGGCGTAAATTGTGTTGTCTTGGGTTGTCCACATGTTCAAGAAGAACAGGACTAGACCCCAGACCAGCAGCCCTTGAGTCGCCATCACGGCGACGATGTCTGGCTCGCCGTAGACTTTGGCACAAAACGCACCGCTAAAAATCAGAAATCCGTTACCCAGGAAAAAGGCAATTAGGGTGGCAATGAAACCTACTTTGCCAGACTTAGCAAAGCGGCTCCAGTTCGTTGCTTGGGTGCCACCGGACACGAACGTGCCGACAATAATCGTAATGGCCGCGCTGACGGGAAGTGGGTCTCCTAGCGGCTGAGCCTGCAGGCCGGTAAAGCCACCAATCGCGCCGGCTGCGATCGCCAAACTCCACACCATGAGAATCACCATCGCCGGGACCGCAATGCGGCTGAGCCAATCCATCGCTTTATAGCCGAAGTAGGCCGTCGAGCAAAAAGCGTAGGTGAAGAATAGGATAATCAGCCAATTCCATGATTCTGGCACCCCCGCAAGGCTATTGAGCAACTGCGCCATCAGGGCTGAGCCCCAGGCATACCAGCCAATCTGCGTAAACCCGAGAATAAAGTCGACCCAGCGAGAACCCACGCTGCCGAAGCTAAACCGCGCCATCAGCACAGTGGTAAGTCCCGTTTCTCCCGCAATAAAGCCTAGTAGCGCCGCATACAGGCCCAAAATGAGATTGCTCAGCAGGATTAACCCGACTAGATCCGGCCAGAATTGGAAGGATGGGCCGACTAAGCCACCGGCAAATAGAGTGCCTGAGTAAAGGGTGAATCCAGCCAAAATGGGGGCCAGAGAAATCATGGACTTGCGCGCCGATGGCGGCACCGGACTCAGGGGATAGTCTTCGGCTTTACTCGTTTGGGGAGTCGGGGTCAGTTCGGGAATGGTAGTCATAGCAACTGTAGACGGTGGTGAGCTGCACCAAGACACGCGATCGCTAGACGAGCGCATTTGGCGCTTCTAATTTTCCTGTCATTGCCTGGCGTTTCACTGCCAGGAATGAATTCTGGAACTTGAGAACAGCAGGAAAATAGTTGGAAGCATTCTAGGGTAAGGATTACGGATGAAGTGTATTCTTTACAACCTGTAGCAATTGCGCGTCGGTGACGGCCCTTGTGGGATGCTGAATAGCGCTCACATTTTGAGCAGTCGCTAGGACGATCGCTAGTCCTGAGCGCAAACTATCATCACTCTGTATCGTTAAACCGTTAGGCGATCGCGCGTAGCATGGCAAAACCGCAAAAACCGCAGGGGCAATCGGCCCTCTTGTCAAAAGACTTGCTGACCTACTACCGCCAAGTGAGTCAGTCGCCACTGACCGTTGTGGATGTAGAAACGACCGGTTCGCTGCCCTATCGCGGGGCGCGAGTGATTGAAGTTTCCATTTTGCACGCAAGTCTGGCGGACGGCATTCGGCACCAAGAAACCCATCTAATTAATCCAGGGGTGCGCGTTCCCGCCATGATCACCCGCGTCACCGGCATTACTCAAAATATGGTGTCGCAGGGGCAATTTCCCGAAGATGTATGGCCCGACTGCTTAGAAAAGCTGGAAACCGGCGTGCTGACCGCTCATAACTTGGAATTTGACTACGGCTTCTTGCAGTCAGAATATCGCCATCTCGACTACACCTTTAAACGTCCTGCTGCGGAACAGCTCTGCACGGTGCTGCTGTCTCGTTTGCTGCTGGCCGACCTGCCGTCTCGCAGTTTGCCAAATCTCGTCAAGCATTTCGAGTTTGATGTGGGTCCTTCCCACCGGGCTGGAGCCGACACCCGCGCCTGCTGGCTGCTAGCCGAGTTGCTGCTCCAACAAATTCAAGCGGAAGATGAGGCCATCCTGCTGCAGCGCTTTGGCCGGCAGTGGATTCGGCTCAAAGATGCGGCTGCCATTTTGTCTTGTCCAGCTAAAGCAGCTCAGCAAATTTTGACTGAGGCGGCGATTGAAAGTCGCTTTTCCAAGCGCAAAAATCGTCCTCTTTATCGGCGCGGCGATGTTGAGCGCATCGCTCAGGAGCGTTCTGGCGAGCAGTTATCGGTGCTGTCATAGGAATAGACCATTGCTCAAAGCGGTGACGTGCCTCCCACTCTGCTGCCCCAGCTACCACGTTGAGTCATAGAAGCTCTGCTAAATGATTCACTTTAAAAAAAGTCGCCTAAAAAAAATCGCGGCCTAACTGCCGCTGCTATCTGGGATGCCAAACAGCTTCTCTAGCTTTTTCCGGACCCAGATGACTGGATTGGATTCATATTCTTGATTAATGAGCCCCAGTTCGCGCAGGCGGCGCTCCTGCTGTGTTAATTCGTCTTCATGGCGAGCCATCCGCTCAACGATGCAGTTGTAAAGTCGCGGCTGACTCTGCAAGATTTCTTTAAAGCCTTGGGGACTAATGGAAAACACCAGCGTTTCTGCGATCGCCTTCACCGTCACTGTGCGCGGTACCCCCAACATCAGCGAAAATTCGCCAATAAAATCTTCAGACCGCAGAACCGTGAGCTGATCGCTGCCCTCTAAGGTGTAACTGACAGCCCCTGACAAGATTATGTAGAACGCATTGGGCGGGTCGCCAGTTTTGTAGAGCGTTTCCCCGGCTTCAAGGCGCCGCCGATGGCCCACCTGCACTAGCTTGCGCAGTTCCACCGTACTGCAGTCGCTGAAATATGAGATTTGCTTCAGCAGATCGCGCACAGCTACCGGTTGAGCATAGGTATCGCCGATGGGGGTCGGGTCTTGGTGCAGATACGTGCGCTCTTGGTAGTCTTCATAAGAAGATTGCACGACCACATTGGGATTGCGATGCCAAAGGTCGAGACGAGGCGAGGCTAAGCGAATTTGATGCTGCCGAAGGTTGTATTCAATGATAAAACGCAATGAACTTTCGGTCTGATGCTTGAGGTCAACTCGCTTGACCCACACCCACAAAATAAAGTCCAGGGAGTCGGGGGCAAAGCCGGTGAAGTAAACCTCGGGAGGATATTCGTAGGAAACGGTTTGTTCTAGGTAGGCGGCATCAAGCAGCGCTTCAATGACCACTACCGGGTCGCTGCCGTGGGCGACGTTCACCGGAATCGATACCCAGCCTTTGCGGTTGCTATAGGTCCAGTTAACAACATGGTGACCAACTAAATTACTGTTGGGAATCACAATGTGACGCTGAGTGATGGTGCGAATGACGGTCGATCGCAGCGAAATCTCGACAATGTAGCCCGATAGCCCTTCCCATTCGATAAAATCGCCGACTTTGAGTTTTTGCTCCACTAGCAGAGCAATGCCGCTGGTGAAATTGCGGGTCAAATCTTGCAGGCCAAAACCAATACCGATGCTGAGACTACCCAGCAAGACTGCCACCGACGCCAGGTTAATGCCCAGAGCCTGCAGCAGCAGCAAGCTCAGAACGCCGCCTACGCTGTAGCTGGCAACCGTGGCGATGGATTCTCGCAGTCCCTGTTTGATGCCTAACCGCAGCAGCACTTGGTTGGCCAACAGTCGCCGAAATCCCCAGGCAAACAAAATCGCCATCAATACGGCTAGAGCAAATTGAGCGATCGCGCTCAGCGTGAGGGAGGAACTGCCGATGCGCAAAAACGGCGTTTCAATCACCCGCTGAATCGTATCCCCAAAGTTCCAGAGCGCTCCCAACAAAATTGACATGATCGTTGCCATAAAAAGTGCGCGTCGCCAATCAGCAACCCACGCGCTTAGATCTGGATAACTGGACAGTTTGGCAATTAGCCGCCGCCGACCTGTAAATTATTTGCACTGACTGAGATCACCGACTCAAACCAGTTGAGCGAATGCTCAAAATTGAGGTGTCAGCGTCAACTCCACCGGAATAGCGCTAAAACATCATTAATTATTTGTGATCAAAGTTACACTTTTGTAGCAATCTTGGTGGACGTCTGTCTAGGGGCAGCCCCCTATCAAAATCGCTAAGATGTTGACTGCAGGAAATTATTTCCCAGTGCTTAAGCAATTGAGGCGGGCTCAAGCAAAAAGGGAGAGTGGTAGCCCATCTTGAAGTCTTGAGCCTAGACGCTTAGGCCTATCGAAGCATCAGACTGGCTAAAAGACTGCTTGATCATCGCTGACTGTACGAGCGAAACTAAAATATCGTCCGTTAGGGGCTGCACCAAAAAGCCGTCCAAATCCAGCACTTCATCTGTCCTCTGCCATCGAGGTGAGCCGGATTCGGTCAGCGCTACGATGGTCATCGGCGACGTTGGCGCGGCTTGGCGCAAAGCTCTAACTTGACTGGAGAGCCAGGTTGAATTCTCCCCCACCAAGATGACCAGGCATGGATTGAGCTGCTGGGCTTGCTCAACAACATAATCAGCAGAATCGGCAACAATTAGCGAATAGCTGCCAGAAAGATGGGCAAGTCGGGGTGAATGACCCTCACGCTCTTGCTCATCCAACACGAAAACACAATCTTGTGACAGTTTCATTGCCGAACCATGTACTTGAAATTTTCAATGCAGGGAACAGGGTGAATGGTATGCGAGCTGAATCTTAATTCATCAAGATTCTGACTCGAACAACGCGCTCGAATGACGCGCTTTCGCTTTATTCTGATTGATTCTGCCTGTAAATAGCGCAAAAAATCGTATTTTTTTAGCTTTTTAAACGAGCAGATTTGAGTAAGAAGATATACAAATACGCCGGAGCTATTAAAGTCTCTTTAGAAAAATCTACATTCGACGAAAAGGCCTGAAACGCCTATGATTCAATGGTTTTGAAGCAGAATTGCGTAACTTTAATAAAGCCTTAAAGATAGCTTTTCGAAACAATGACCTGTTTAATGCCGCAGGCTTAACGAATTTTTGTGTGGCTTAGCCTGCTTAGTTCGCTATGTTTCAAAATATGAATATGCTTGTCGATATTTTTTATTAAGAGGAGTCTATATCGATGAATTTATAAATCTTATTTAGATCCAGGATCGGGTTTCTGAGTAGGGCGATCGCATGAGCTGTATGTAAAAACAAGATAGGCTTTTTATATTGAACACTTTTGAGATTATTTAAAGATTGTCATGGCGTCAGTTTGAGTAAGAAATAATTTGTAAAGTCTGTAAAAGTCAACAATGTGCCATTTAAGTACTTTTATGTCGATTTGAAAAAGAATCGCTCAACTTTTTAAGTGATATTAGTCCCAGGGCTCCTGCCGGTCTCACAGCTAGAGGGCATCCCATTTGAATAATGGTTGGCGGGTTGGCAGCAGCGATGCCTGATATGACACGGCGCTTGCGGGCAAGATATCCGCGCTCAGCCATATTGTGAACTGGCAAATTGAAATATTCTCCGCAGTTTTGCTCTAAGCGAAGTTGGGGAGTTGCTTGCAAATAGCGTACCTAGTCATTGGGGTTTGGCACTGCCAACCCCTTACAGCCACTTTGTACTTCAGGTGAGTTATTTAAGTGCAGATCCCTGGATAGCTCGGTTTTTCACAAGAAACAGGGGAACTTTATGAAAGTCTTCCTGTCTTGCAGACAAACTGCCGCGCTGAGAATCGTAATCCGTTGCTCTGGGACTTACGGTGACCTTGAGCGCGCTGAGCCCATAGTCAAGCGTTTGCATGACAAACGATATGTACCGTGCGATAGTGACGCTATTAAATTGGGTGTCAAAGCGTGAACGACGTCGGCTGTGTCAGTCGATGGGGCTTGTTGCAGGAGTGGCGATCGCCCTGAGCAGCTGCAGTCCCATCGCGACTCCAGAGGCTGTGCAGCAGGTTGAACAAGCTTTTGTTGATCATCGAGAAGACTTTATTGAAGTTGCCACAGTCGCTGTTGCAGATTTGCAACAGTCGGGCGAAAGTTCATTGAGATTGCCTGACCAAACGTTTTATGACAGTGCTTGGGTCTCGGTTACGCTCAATAATGAGGCTTTGGATGTGGAATTTGTGATTGAAGAATTCTATTTGCCATTGGTTTACGTTTCTACTGATCAGCCTGAAGATGTCCATGACACCTGCACCAACGGCGGCATGGTGATTAAACAGTTAGAACCTTACTGGTATATCTGTCAGCGTGATTGGAACTGAGCCTTACAGGCAATCCTCTGGGGGCAGTTAAAATTTGGCGTTTGTCAGTACTCTGAAAATCAATCAATGTCGGAATATAGGCAAATAGAAGTTGAGGTTGATTATGCGTGGACTTTCTCTGATTGGACTGTTAGCGGGATTGGGCATTGTCGGCGTGCTGATCTTTAACCAGTTGCGGCCTTCGCCACAAGCTGGGGAAACTTTGCCGACAGAAGCTATTGAGCGGGCGGAGGAAGCTGCCGACACGGTAGAAGAGAATGCGGGAACTGCGGACGCCCTGCAAAAAATCGAACAAATTGAACAAGATTTGGCAGAGCCCGACGACGAATAAGGGCTTGGCGGATAAATGAAGGACCTGATTGGTAGCAGGGTAGTTGGGTGGCAGGGTGGTTGGGTGGCAGAATAAGAGAGTGTGATTGGGATGTTATTAATTTGCACATCGCTAATCTCAACGCTTTAGCAAAAGTTACCGAGCTGTTAATCGTCAGCATCACTGCAATCGCATCTGTCAATCCAAAATCGTCAATTCAAAATCCAAAATTGTTGACATAGTAACGATCGCGGCTCAGTCGCCCGTTTCCGCCACAATGCAGCCAGCATCCAGCACCCGATAGCCTTCACGGTTAAAGCGATCGCAGCGATCGCCAATCGTCACCAGTGCCGGCACCTGCCCATAGCGTAAACCCAGCACCGCCTGATCCGCCTCGGGCTGATACTGCTGCAGCCAGCGGTTGCCAGCCCAAAAATTAGGATCATAGGCATAGGCGTCCAACAGCCAGTGGGTAACCCCATATTTTTGGATAAACCCTTGCAACACATCGGCCTCGGTTGTGAATTGGGCCACAATCAAATCGCGACTACGCTGATCAATTTCGCGATAGTATCCCTGATGATAGGGAATTGCCGTTTCGGAGCTGACTAGCACAGAGCGCCCTGTAAAGCTGGGAATATTGTTGGCTTCGGTAGACAGAGACGCCAACATCAAATCTTTGGGCTGGGTGGCTAAAAACTCATACAGCGCAAACGCCTCTCCGCGCGACAGCGATGTGGTGGGATAGTTGGGATAAGTGAGTGGATAAAACAGTAAAACGCTGAACAATAGCAGCGCTAGGCTGCTGGCTCCCCCCGCGATCGCTAAACTGGGCCAAGCCCGAGCTGACGATGTTGCGGTGAGCGCCTGCAGTGCCCGCTGCAGCAGACTATCGGCAACAATAATCAGTGTCGATGCCGCCAACATCACAAATACGAGAATTAAGTATCGCCCCACATAGCGATTGGGCAAATGCAGTCGAAATAGCACCAAATGAGCAGCGATAAACCAAAACAGTGACGTTGCCATGACGCGCCAAAGCAGTCCGATGTTGGAACGCAAAGTGGTCGCCAAGGGAAATTGCTTGGGAAAACACAGCAGCAGCGGCAGTCCCAGTCCCAGCAGATTGGTCAGCGGCGTAAACGCACTGTGGAGCTGCAAACCGCTGCGTCCCTGCAGTAAATAATCTGCCACACTGGTGCGGAAGAAGGCACCTCTGCCGCCTGCGTAGAACTCACGCATTTCAAAGGCGTCAGCTAAGGTCACGATTGGCCCAAACTCGTTAGAAGATAGGCCATATTGCAAAACAATTCCTGTGGCGATCGCTAGCCCGCCAACGGTGAGGAACCATAACTGGCGATCGCGGCGCCAGCGCCAGCGGCCAGCCGGAGTGCGCTCAATCAGCCCTAACGCTAACACGCCCGCTGAAATCAACACTGTGGGTGGATAAAATGCGCCCTGTAACAGAATGCTGCCCCAGGTCAGCCACCGCGATCGCCGCAGCCAGCCATACCAAAAGAGGGCCGTCAGTAGCCAGACAAACGCTTTGGGCGTTCCCGATGCGACGCTGGAAGTATATTCAATCGACTGGCTCAGCAGCACCGACGCCGCGAAGCCCATAGCCGGCAGGGCGCACAGTTCTAAGCCCACCAAAAACACGGCGATCGCCGTCAAAACCATCAGCAGCGAGGGCAGAACGGTGTTGAACGTCAGCGGATCGAAACCAAGCCAGGACGCACCGCGATAGAGAGCCACAAAGCCGATGGGAGCGACAGAAGCAAAGTACTCGGCAATCCAATCTGCGGTCAACAGCTCTGAGTCGGTAAAGCGCTGCATCCAAAATACGTGCTGCCGCGCATCGTCAGGAATGTGATACGGGCCTTCAGTAATAGTGGCCCACGTTAGTATCGCCAGCAGCGTCGCATAAGCCAGCGTTAACCCAAACCAAAAGCTGACTCGCCGATTGCGCAGCGACACTGGCGTCGGTGCCAACAGCTGTCGTCCCCGGAGTAATAGTCTCTCTAGCAGCTTCGGGGACGTTATGAGGTTGACATTAGTCATTCCTCCATTCGTTCTCACCTTATATCCTCACACCCAACTATTCAGCTAGCGATAAACTTCCAAATACTGCAGCAGTCCCCGGGTAATCGCTTGAGCCATGCGCTCTTGCCAGGCTGGATCGCGCAGCTTCACCACATCTTGCGCCCCGGTGACAAAGCCCAGTTCCAATAGCGCAGCGGGCATAGCGGTATTGCGCAACACGTAGAACCGAGCTTCTTTAACGCCGCGATCGCCGAGACCAGATGCCGGCAGCACATTGGCATGAATAATGGTGGCCAACTGTCGCCCGGCGGCAGAAGCATAATAGGTTTCCACGCCGTTTACGTCGGGACGGCTCAAGCTGATGGCGTTGGCGTGAATGCTTAGAAAGATGGTGGCATTGGCCCGATTCGCAATGTTGACTCGGGGTTCCAAATCCAGCGTCAGATCACTGGTGCGGGTCATCACCACATCTACTCCCGCGGCCCGCAGCAACTCGGCTACTCGCAGCGAAACCGGAAACACGACATTTTTTTCCTGTAAGCCGCCAATGCCCACAGCACCGGGATCGCGGCCTCCATGCCCGGGGTCGATCGCGATGATTGCCCGACCACTGTTGACCACCGGCGGAAAGCTAGGGGTCGCTGGCTGCGGCGGAATTGTGGGCGTTGCACCACCGGGCGCTACGGGTCCAGGAGGCACGACAATCGCTTGGTTTGACTGGGTCGGATTATCGGGAATCGAGCTAATCGAGACGCCACTGGGTGGCACCAGCACCAGCCCCGTCTGATTGCCAATATTGGTGGGCGTCACTTCCCAGTCAGGGCTGCTCGGTGACAGGCTCATCACAATGCGAGTGCGAGACTGCTGCGGATCTTGGGTGACATCCCAGCGGCTGACGCTATAGCGATTGTTGGGTAACGCTTCGGCCCGCAGAAACGGCGAAATCGAGCTGTTCAGCAAATCAATAATAATTTGGCGTTCTTGACCGCTACTCCCCGTACGCTGCAGGTTAATTGTTGGCACCTGGCCACTCGTCCGAATGAAGAATCCGTCGGGCGTTGCCACCACTCCCGATAGCAAAGTCGTGGCGTTGCTGGTCGTGGGCTCTCCCGTGACGGAATTGCCGGTGTTGGTGGCTGTGGAACCGCTCTGCTGGGTCTCTGGCAGTTGCACAATCCACTGATTGCCGCTGACACCGCGCACCTCAATGGCCTGAGGGTCAAGCGTGAATCCCGGCGCCAGTTCGATGACCAGGCGGGCTGTACTTTGATTAAACTGTCCCGAACGCACTTCGCGAATAGCTCCACCGACGGCCTGCTGCCGAGCCGAGCGTCCCAACGTCGTACCTGGCAGGTCAATGACAATCCGCGTCGGGTTGAAAACCATTTGGGCGCGGGGTTGCACTGCGGCATCGGTGATGAAGACGAGCTGATTTCGCTGGGCATCAAATCGCCACGATCGCAGCTGGGCGGCTTCTGCCGGCAGGGTAAAGACCAGTGCGCTGGCAACGCCCAGCCCCATGGGAAATAGTCGATCAATTCTCAACCCGATGTCTCCTTCTGGGAAACTGCACCGTTTAGATGACGCTGTGACCGCCGTGTCTGTGCCAACATATCCTGACAAATTCGCAGCTTTGCACCTCGCGGCTACAAAGTCTAGCGCAGGAAAGCCTAATCAGGAATCTTCAGCGAAAAAATTCCGCAATCTTGCGGGGTTACCGATAAGGTCGGCGTGGGCGCACTAAATCTGTTACCTCATCCCAGGTCAGAGCTGTGCGTCTCCACAAATATCCCGAGCGGCTAGGAGTCATTCTCCTGGGCGTGATACTGGTCGTTCTCGTCGTGCACTATTGGATGCTGCCGCGCCTAATGCGGCCCACTTTAATGGCCCCGCTACCGCAGGATCCTTACATTCAGGTTTACTTTAATCAGTCTCAGGCCAACGCTTACACTGAGCCCTATCGAGGGCTGCAGCGACACGGTGATAATCTCGAACAGGTGATTCTGGATGCGATCGCCGCCGCTACCAATACCATTGATGTGGCTGTTCAAGAAATCAATTTGCCCCAAGTGGCTCTAGCGCTGCGCGATCGCGCCCAAGCGGGAATCAAAGTTCGCGTTATTGTGGAAAACCAATACAATCGCGCTTGGCAGCCGCTGAATGACTTCCAGGCTGACAAGATAGACGATTATCAGCAGTCCAAGCACTCTGAAAAGCAGTTGCTGATGGATGCCAACGGTAACGGCAAAATCACCGCGGAGGAACTGGCACAGCGCGATGCTATCCGCATTTTGACCCAGGCCAACGTGCCGTTATTGGATGATACTGCTGACGGCTCCAAGGGCAGTGGCTTGATGCACCACAAATTTATGGTGATCGATCGCCGCACTGTACTGCTGGGCTCCGCTAACTGGACGACGTCCGGCCTACACGGTGACTTCGCCACGGACGAGAGTCGCGGCAACGCCAA
Organism: Cyanobacteria bacterium P01_C01_bin.120; assembly: GCA_039027715.1. Taxonomy (GTDB): domain Bacteria; phylum Cyanobacteriota; class Cyanobacteriia; order Phormidesmidales; family Phormidesmidaceae; genus Halomicronema. The sequence continues at coordinate 7,264 of JBCCJU010000031.1, read as the reverse complement.
TGCCCTGCTTAAAATCAACAGTCGCGAGCTGGCCACTCTGCTGCATGAAGAATTTGATCTGATGTGGGGAGACGGACCCAAAGGCAAAAAAGACAGTCTGTTTGGCCTGCAGAAGCCGTTGAGATCGCCCCGCACTGTCAGCATTCCCGGTTCACAAGTCACGGTGCAGTTCTCTCCTGTGTCTGAAACCGAGCCCTGGAGCCGCAGCGTCAACGGGCTGATTAGCCAAACCCTGACTCAAGCCACTAGCAGCATTGACTTGGCGCTGTTTGTCTTTTCCGATCAGGGGATTAGCGATCGCCTCGCCCAAAAATCTCAGTCCGGCGTCACCGTGCAGGCGCTGATTGACCGTAGCTTTGTCTACCGCAGCTACAGTGAAGCCCTCGATATGCTCGGCATCGCCATTCCCGACCACCGCTGCAAATATGAAGCCAACAACCGTCCCTGGGCCGCCCCCATCTCCCAAGTCGGCACCCCCAACCTGCCCGAAGGTGACAAACTGCATCACAAATTTGCCCTGATCGATAACCACACCGTCATCATCGGCTCCCACAATTGGAGCGCCGCCGCTAACCACAACAACGATGAAGACCTCCTCGTGATCCGCAATCCCACCGTCGCCGCCCACTTCCGCCGCGAATTCGATCGCCTTGTCCAAGATGCTGATCTGGGCTTCACTAAGGAACTACAAAACAAAGTTCAGCGCCAGCGCCTGCAGTGTGGCTCGTGATTTTAAGAAAGAGTGATGGGTGGCTGGGTATGAGGGTAGCTGGGTGTAAGGGTAGCTGGGTGAGGGTAGCTGGGTGTGAGAGTGATTGGGCGACAGGGTAATTGGTCAGTTGAGTAGTTGGGTATGAGGTTGGTGGGTGATTGGCATTAGAGCAAATAATCGTTTAGTGCGGAATTTGGAAAAATGCGACAAACATCATTGCCTACCAGCCCTAATAAACCGCAATGCTTTTCGAAAAAAATCCACAACTCAAATTTGTTTACCGTATTTGTATAGTTCATGCGCTCTATAATATTGCAGCAGGTTGTTGCAGAATTGCGATCGCTCCAGCTATTTCAGTGTTGCAACAGCCTGTTGCAGGATTGCGGTGAAGATAGCGATCGCCGGCAAGACTGGCATTTTGCAACAAGGTGTTGCACTGTTTGGGTGAAAAAGGATTGGTTGAGTCGATGTCTGCCCTGTTGCCTTCCCAAAGCCCAGAATATGAAGAACTGCTAACCCAGCTCAAAGACCGCATTCGGCAGTCGCAGGTGCGAGCCGCCTTGTCCGTCAATCGCGAGTTAGTAGTGCTGTACTGGCAGATTGGTCGCGAAATTTTGCAGCGACAAACTGAGCAGGGTTGGGGCAGCAAGGTGGTAGATCGTCTGGCCAAAGATCTGCGCCAGGAATTTCCCGAAATGAAGGGCTTTTCACCCCGCAACTTACATTACATGCGAGCCTTTGCGGAAACCTATGCCGATGAAACAATTCTGCAACAGGTCGTTGCAAATTTGCCCTGGGGCCACAATGTGCGTTTGATGGAAGCCGTCAAAAATCCTGAAGAGCGGCTGTGGTACGCCCAGCAGGCGATCGCCCAAGGCTGGAGTCGCAACATTTTGATGATGCAGATTGATCATCAGCTTTACAGTCAGCACCAGAGCGGCGCTATTACAAACTTTGCCGGCACGCTGCCCGATGTGCAGTCTGATCTGGCGAAAGATTTGGTGAAAAACTCCTACACGTTCGACTTTCTGGCGATCACCGCTGATGCCAAAGAGCGCGATGTCCAGCTTGCTCTAGTCGATCACATTCGCCGGTTTTTGCTGGAGTTGGGCACTGGCTTCGCCTTTGTCGGCAGCCAATATCCCCTAACGGTTGGTGGCGAAGACTTTGAAATCGACCTGCTGTTCTACCACTTTAGACTGCGGTGCTTTGTGGTCATCGACCTGCGCATGGGCGAATTTCAGCCGGAATTTTCTGGCAAGATGAATTTCTACGTTTCCGCTGTGGATGACTTGATGCGCCATCCCGACGATCGCCCCACTATTGGTATTATTCTGTGCCGCTCGAAAAATAAAGCGATCGTGGAATATGCCCTGCGCGATGTGCAAAAACCCATCGGCATCTCCACCCATCGCACCGCTCAAACCTTACCTGACAGCATCGAACCCGCATTGCCCACCCAAGAGCAATTTGCTCAGGTCCTCAACACGGCGGAACTTTCGTTAGAAGAGATTCAATGATGAAAACAGCAGCTTGTGTAGGATAAATGAAGTTCTCTGGCTAATCCGTCTGGTAAGCCTGGTGCACGTGGTCGCCTTCAGGTCGAGAACAGCGCAGCGTACTCTACGCCGCTTTTGGTTTTGTTACTCGTGACAAAGTTTTGCCTATCTTCCTCGCCAGATAAAGGGGTGCATCAAAAATAATGTCCAATCTTGCAGTCATAGCAGATCGCAGTTGGGTTCGATATTCTCTAGCGGCTACAGTCCTCACACGACAATACCTTTACTTCTGCCTTCTGCTATTTCTAGTTTGCTCAGGACTGCATAATTGAGCCTCGATGGCCGTGGTTAATTCGGTTGCCCCCTCAGATAAATTCTTATGTTCAAGCCCAAATTCCTGTTTGTCGCCGCCGTCTTAGCGTTTATGTTTACCCTGTTGCCGACGCTGCAGTTACCGATTTCTGCCGCTGGACCCGAGCTATCACCTGGTGACAACCTGGTCATTGAAAATATTCCGGCAATTCCTTTGAGTCTGGTGGAGCAGGCTGATCGCTATACGCAATTTCGCACGGCTTCCCTACAAAGCTGGCACCCCACCCGGCGAGAGATGCTGATTGCTACGAGATTCGGCGATACGTTTCAAACCCATCGAGTTAGTGAGCCGCTGGGCATACGCTATCAACTGACCTTTTTTGATGAAGGGGTAAGAAATGTCAGCTATCAGCCGACGGTCGGCGACTATTTTCTATTTAGCAAAGATGTGGGCGGCACTGAAGCGAATCAGACCTATCGCTATGACGTGGATGGCGGCGATATCACCCTGCTAACGGATGGAACATCGCGCAACAGCGGCGGCGTGTGGTCAACGACAGGCGATCGCATTGTGTATACCTCAACTCGTCGTAATGGGGCTGATGCCGACCTGTACATCATGAATCCGCAGGAGCCGGAGAGCAATCGCTTGTTATCTGAGGTCGAAGGAGGGGGGTGGTTTCCCACCGACTGGTCGCCTGACGATCGCCAAATTGCGGTAATTCAATACCTCTCCATCAACGAGGCTTATTTGTGGCTGTTTGATGCCGAAACCGGCGATCGCAAGCGGTTAACGACGCCCGTAGAGGCCCTGTCGGTGGCCTATTTAGACGGCATTTTTAGTCCGGATGGTCAGCGTCTTTATACAGTCAGCGATCGCGATTCCGAATTTTTACATCTGGGCTACGTGGATTTGAACACTGGTGAACTGGTTCACCTCACTGACGACATTGACTGGAATGTCGAATGGACAGACCTTTCACCCGACGGTCAACAGTTGGCATTTGTGGTGAATGAAAATGGTGCCAGCGTGCTTTACGTGATGAATACGGAGACGGGCGCAAAACGCACCTTTGCCGAGTTACCCGCCGGTCGTATTCGTAATTTGGGCTGGCACCCAAACGGCCAAGAACTCGGATTCACGCTGTATTCGGCGCGATCGACCGCCGATGTCTTTTCCCTGGATGTGACCACCGAGAAGCTGCAGCGCTGGACTCAAAGTGAAACGGCGGGTCTGAATACCAATACCTTTGCCGAACCGGAGTTGATTGCCTGGGACAGCTTCGATGGCCGCACCATCACCGGCTTTCTCTATCGTCCTCCGGCGGATAAGTTTCCCGGGCCGCGACCGGTAGCAATGTACATCCACGGTGGCCCTGAAGGTCAGTTCCGTCCGTCTTATCTGGGTCGCCTCAACTACTACATCAATGAATTAGGCATTGCCATGCTGTTTCCCAATGTGCGGGGCTCAACCGGCTATGGCAAAACCTTTACCAAGCTCGACAACGGCTATCTGCGGGAAGACTCCGTTAAAGATATCGGCGCTCTGCTGGACTGGATCGATGCAGCACCGGATTTGGATGGCGATCGCGTACTCGTGAGCGGCGTTAGCTATGGCGGCTACATGTCTTTGGCCGTGGCGACCACCTATGGCGATCGCATTCGCGCCTCGATTAACGTTGTTGGCATTTCCAACTTCGTCACTTTCTTAGAAAACACAGAAGACTACCGCCGTGACCTGCGACGGGTGGAATATGGCGACGAGCGCGACCCGGATATGCGGAAATTTTTGACGGAAATTTCGCCGCTGACTAATGCGGACAATATTCAAAAGCCGATGCTGGTGGTCCACGGTGCAAATGATCCGCGAGTTCCCCTCAGCGAGGCAGAACAGCTAGTGGATATTCTGCAGAACAAGGACGTTCCTGTGTGGTATCTGGTAGCCACCGACGAAGGGCACGGGTTTTCCAAGAAGCAAAATATTGACTACCAGTTCTACACCAATATTTTGTTTATGCGGCAGTTTTTGCTCGGCGATGAAACGGGTTAGGTGGGTTTAAGCGATTTTTAGGAAAGGATTTAGAGATTTGCTGCAAAATAGCGTACCTAGTCGTTAGGGTTGAGCACTGCCCAACCCTAACAGCCACTTTGCGCTTTAGATCGGTTATTCAAGCGCAGATCCCCAAGCCCACTACAAAAGCCATGATGCAGAAGCGTAGGAGCCGAGTAAACCGTTGAATTTTAACGATCAGAGTTGGCTCTTGATGCTCAATAGGTGCCAGCACACAAGTTATCGAGCACGGTGTAAAAGTTAGTGTTGGCATCAGCGGCGTCCATTGGCCGTTGGTGAGTCTGGATATCCAAAGTTTGGTTATTGGCGTCTAGAAATTCTGTCCGCTCAATTGAATACAGCATGCCTTCGCAATCAGCAATGTAATCAAATAAGGCGGCACTCGTGCCATTCGCACCGGCGGGCGATCGCCGCGCTAGTAAGGTAAACGTTACTTGATTGCTTTGACGACTGGTTTCCGGGTCAAGCCACCATTGTTGAGACACTTGTCCACCGGCACTGTCTTCAAAAGTGTCATCGTACAGGTACACCCAGTTAGCGTAAGGATCTTCGGCTTGGGCGATATTGACCGGTGCTTGGGCAGTGGCTGGCTGGACAGCAACTAATAAAGGCAGAGTAGCGATCGCCGCGACAAATTGAGTTAATAACATGACAGACTCGCTCAAAAGTTTCAACAGGGAGTGCTAGAAGTTCGCCTATTCAGCTGCTCAATGCTTTGTCAGCTGAGGCTCTAGCTTCTAGCTTATAGAGTTAAGACGGGGGCGATAGTGCTGATCCTGCAAGGATTTATCATCAATTATCAACGATGCGTTTTAACGCTACCATCTTTAATCTTTACCGAGAAAAGCACTGCTGGACTGGAGACTTTTTTCAGAGCGTTTTCCAAAAAATTAGTCCAACAATTTCAAGTTAATGGGGGATTGAACATTCAGCCTGTGTTTAAGTACACTTTAGCGTCTGGCACATATGACTGGCACACTTGCTGGTCATTTTTTGTCAATCAGTACGGTAGATGCACAGCTCGCCAGTACTCTCTAGCTGAGATTTTGGGCTTTTAATGGCTGCCTAGAAGGTCAGCGCGCTCTTAGGAATGACGCCGCGACACTTTGGCGCTATGGAATTGGCAAATCATTCGGTCGGTAGTCACTAGACTAAACAGTTTTTGCTATCTTCCCTATGAACAAGTATTTTGGTGTGCCGTGGTTCCACTCAGAGACGACAATCCAGTCAAGATCACTCCATATGTGACCTACGGGTTGATCGCAGTCAATCTCTTGGTCTTCGTATATGAGTTGACCCTTTCACCGATAGAGCTGATGACTTTTTTCCGCACTTGGGCAGTGGTGCCCGAGCAGCTCACCGAAGCCTTTCAGGCCAGCGGCAACCTCACCATATTCACCCTGCACGAATGGTTTACGTTGATTTCGGCGCAGTTTATGCACGCGGGTTTTCTGCACGTAGGCGGCAACATGCTCTACCTGTGGATTTTTGGCAACAACGTCGAAGAGGAACTTGGCCACACTCGATTTCTACTGTTCTATCTGCTGTGCGGTACGTTGGCCACGATGGCTCAATGGGTGTTTGGCATGTATTCTGAAGTGCCTTCCCTGGGTGCTAGCGGAGCGATCGCCGGCGTGATGGGGGCTTACGTTTTCCGCTTTCCCAACGTGCGCATCTTGACGATTGTGCCGCTAGGCTTCTTGTTCTTGCCGCTCCGCATTCCTGCCATGTTTTATCTGGGCATTTGGTTCCTGCAGCAAGCCGCTTATGGGCTGGCTAGCCTAAATGTACCGGCCAACATCGGCATGGCTGAGGGCGGTATTGCCTACTGGGCTCATGCGGGTGGCTTTGTCTTCGGGGCCGTGCTGGGACCGCTGCTGGGCCTCCTGGACAATAAGTCAAAGCAGTTTTCTGCCGATGATGCTGTTTAAGCAGATCTTCACGAAAGAATTTACTGCCCGTAAGGTGCCGTCAGGACAGCGTGATGCACCCTGTGACGGGTACTTTCATGATGCTTTCGAGTTCATGGAGACATACAGGCAGGCAGCAAAGCATAGTATTTTGGTGGAAGCTATCAGTTCGGCGAACGGTCTAGACGTAGGCGAGGCAAATACTCTATATGTTCAGGCGTAAATCAGCACCCCTGCTAACGTATCTCAGTCAAAAAACTGAATTTGAAGGCATTTTGCATGCTGAGGGCATGTTGCGGGTGGATGGCATTGTTCATGGCACTGTTGACGTGCAGGGCGATTTAGAAATTTCTTCAACAGGTCTGATTGAGGGACCTGAAGTAAAAGCTCATAATTTGGTGGTTCATGGCGTATTAAAGGCGCGAGTCATTGTCAAAGGCAAGCTAACTCTCAGTCGCACGGCCCGGTTAGAAGGTGACGTGGTTGCCGGAGCGTTAGAAATTGAGCCGGGTGCTTATTACACCGGCTACATTGAGACCCGCGACGCCAAGACGCTGCCGCCTTCTAGGGATTTGCCGGAGCTTTACGGTACGGTCGACACGCCAACTTTGAATCCCTAAGAGTAGTCCAACCAAATAATCATCCGTTAAAATATGAAGTTTGTGTTCAGTGTCTTCGAGTGATGATGTCAAGTGCTGCTCTGGAATTGACCGACCCTCTCAAAGGTATTTTCAAAGACACCGCCCAACGGTTGCAAGGG
>JBCCJU010000030.1:0-40721 GCA_039027715.1 Cyanobacteria bacterium P01_C01_bin.120 | reverse complement strand
TATCTGGAGCCTTGATGCTGCGGGCTCTGCCCCTGGCCGGTAGTGAGACACTCGTGCGGGCTGAAGAAAGTTTGTGGCGCAGTACCGGAGTGGTGCGGCAGTCAGTGGTTGACCTGTATCGAATTGAGCGATCGCAGCATCAGACAGCTGCTACATCCGAAACCACCGCAGCTTCAACTGCAGACAAGCCGGCCTCAAGTGCTGACGCCACGACCGCAACTGCTCAGACTCAACCGCAAGCGCCCCAGGCTGCTGCTGTCATTGTTGGCGAAGACGTGATTGACAACGTGCTGGAGATGCGGGTAGCCGTGGCCCGTAATGTCACTTCTCTGACGGTAGGCGCCAGTGCCCTCGGCTGGGTGATTGATACTGACGGCTCTGCCCACTGCGACATCCCGGCTCAAACCAGCTTGACGGCCTCTCCCACCGCTTCAGGCATCAGCTTTGACGGCTGCCAGCTTTCCGGTGCGGTTTGGCTAGAGGCCGAGCAGAGCGGCTTTGTGTTTGTGAAAAACGGCTGGTTTAAAGGCCGAGTACTGCTCTACAACGATGGCGGTCAACTAATAGCGGTGAATTTCGTCCGATTAGGTGACTATCTCTCTAGCGTTGTGGGCAGCGAAATGTACCATCACTGGCCCCTTGAGGCGTTGAAAGCTCAGGCCGTTGCGGCTCGTTCTTATGCGCTGACCCATCATGTTCGGCCCGCCAGTGACTATTGGGATTTGGACAATACTCAACGCTTTCAGGCCTATAAAGGCATCAATTTAGAAACGACCAATACGCAACGGGCGGTCATTGAAACGGCTGGTGAATTTATTAGCTATGAAGGCGGCATTGTGGAGTCGCTCTATGCCGCCTCTGATCAAATTGTCCAAGAAGCCCACGGCGGGCAGGGAATGAGCCAGCACGGTGCCAAAGACCACGCCGTTCAAGGCTATAGCTACGACCAAATTCTGGGCGTTTACTATCCGGGCACTGGCCTATCGCGGTTGGTGATTGAGCAGTAGCCAACAAGCTGGCATTGTTTCGCGAACTGTTTCAGAGCAGTCAAGCAGCGTCAAAACCTATATGCCCTGCTGCTTCTCGATAAACGTGCGACCTGCCATCAGGGCGGCGCTGCTTGTACTGTACTGATAGCCATCGTTGAGGACAGTTAGGGCTGAATCAATCACCCAGCACTGATAGCCGCGCTCTTGGGTATGGATAACGCCGATAATCCACCCCGGCAAAGCCGATAGCTGCACAAATTGAGTCCTTTCCATAGGTCCTATAAAAATATTAAATTCATATTAAGCTACAAGGTGACCAGACTGCCTTCCGTAATAGTCGTGACCTGGGAGAGTGATGGAGTCTGAGGATATGGATAATGCCAGCAGACTGTTCTACACAGGGGCATCAGTTTAAGCAGCGGCGGCTAAGTCATGTAATCGATTAATGGGGTCCTTTCCAACCCGAGAAAACCGCTTCGTGAATATTTTTTGGGCTAATTTCTGACTGTCTGCGGCAGGTCTACGCAAGCGTTTTGCAGCTGCAAATCACAACAAACTTTTGGCAATAGCCGGGGCTAGCAGCCTACTTTATCTACCGCTTTACTCGCTGAACTGTAAAAAAGCGGGAATTTCCAAAATGTGCCAATAAACCAGAGCGGCGATCGCGATCGTGTACAGCGTGGAACTGCCAAAGCCAATCCACAAATCTCGCTGTGGGTGGCGTTGCCGATCTTCAAACATCAGATCGCCAGCGCCAAACTGCATCATCACCATGCCGGCGACGTTTGACAGCCAATAGCCGACCAAGGTGGCTGGGGCAAACCAGGCTGCGTGGAACCAGCCAGCCGCATAGCCAAAAACCAGGGCGATGGGCAGGTTGAAAAATACGTCATTCCACCAGGACAGCGGCGATAGCATGTAGCCCACGCCAACCAAAACGCCGCCTCTCATTTTTTTGAAGAGGATTCTCACCGCGATCGCCTATTTGCTTCTGTCACTTTATCGAATAGAGGGTAAGGCAATTGAGCGACAGTTAAATGCGACATAAACCAGATTTAATATCTCCATAGATGAAATTCAATATACTTGGCATAGCGTTAATCGATGAATTAACCGTCGGTTTTCCGCCAAATAGGATTTCTGCCTATTTAAGCGGGGTGTGCTGCATCTGTAGATGTGACTGCTTGCACGCTGTTTGAGAGAAATCCCCCTTACCGCATATGTCTAAGCTAATTGTTTATGCTTGTCCAGTTGGCGAACTCGCTGACCAATTGAACACTTATTTTTCCAAAAGCCGCATGACCTGTGGCCCTAATGAAGCGCATCACTACATGCCCCACTGTACGCTAACGGGCTTTTTTGACGATGTCCCCAGCAGCGTTCCCAAATATACCCAGGCGCTCGATCGATCGCTGAAGCGCTATCGGCGATCGCAGCCGACTCCCCCGTTAGAAATCACGGGTATTCAGTTTCGGGATGACTGGCATGGCCTAGAACTGACGTCGGACTGGCTCAAAAAATTGGTGCTCGATTTTGTCTGCACGGCCACTTCGCCAACGCGGAAATCGCCTTTGCGACCAAAAGAGTGGCTGCACCTGAGCTTAGCCTATGGATTTGGGCCCGACCAAGCGGATATGTTAAAAACCTTGGCGGAAGCAGTCATCAGCTGCCAAGCTTCGGTGGCATGGGAACTGCGGTTCTATCAGCAAAATCCAGATCGGTCATGGATTTGTCACCAACGACTGAAATTAGGATAGGCCACTGCAATACTGTCTCTGTATAGGGTAGGACTTACGCAAAGGCCCCCTTTGTCCCCCAAATCTGGGGGATGTTGCATCCGATTTTCCCAGATTTGGGGATCCAGGGGCCAAAATCGGATGCAACTGCGTAAGTCCTGCAAGGTTCATTTTCTATGAATGCGATTTTGGTCTGCTCACTCCAATTCTGGAAGTGAGCGGATTCAACGTTTGCTCTCCAAAACTCCCAGTTATGCACAGCGTTTTTGTTTATGGCACCCTTAAACCGGGTGAAGCAGCTTATGCTCAATACTGCCAGCCGGTGATAACCCAGACGCAGCCGGCCCTGATGCAGGGTCAGCTATTTCACTTGCCACAGGGATATCCGGCCATGACCAGCGGCGATCGCTGGATTACCGGCGCACTGCTCACTTTTCGACAGCCAGAAACGCTGGCTTTAATCGATCAGTTTGAAGATTATGACCCGCAACTGACAGAGGCGGAAAACCTCTATCAGCGGCGGCAGCGGCCAGTGTTTTCTGTAACCCGTCAACCGCTGGGGACGGCGTGGGTTTACATCATGTCGCTTAGTCGCGTTCGCGAACTTGGCGGTTGCCTAGTGACTAACGATGTTTGGAGCCGTCAGCAGTGGCCTAGCATCACCGCTGATGAGTCTTCCCTCTAGAAGCTGCCGCCGGTTTTCCCGTGTAATCGATACAATCCGGCTTTAGCGTCTAAATTTTGGCAGGCCGGCGCCATCCTGGCTGAGCGCAAAGCGTTTAGGAACTAACTGTGTAATGCTTAATGATTGATGACATGCTCTGAGATTTTTAAGGGTTGCTTGAGGTGACTGCCAAGGAACTTTTTAAGATAGAAATACTTTATTGTTTACCTTCATGCTCGACCGAATTCACGCGATCGCTGACCGTTTAACGCCTCGCCTGATTGAAATCCGCCGCCATTTGCATAGCCACCCCGAACTTAGCGGCCAAGAATATCAGACCGCTGCCTACATTGCCGGCGTCCTGTCTTCCTGCGGTCTCAAACCTCAAGAACTGGTGGGCAAAACCGGGGTGATCGCCGAACTGCCCGGATCCGGGCAGCGATCGCAGTTTCTCGCGCTGCGCACCGATATGGATGCCTTACCCATCTTGGAAAAAGCCGCCCTCGACTTTGCCTCACAAAAGCCCGGCATCATGCATGCCTGCGGCCATGACGTTCACACCACGGTGGGGTTAGGCGTTGCCATGGTGTTGACCGAGTTGGGCGAGTCATTTCCCGGACCGCTGCGGTTTATCTTTCAGCCAGCGGAAGAAACCGCCCAGGGGGCGCGCTGGATGGTGGCCGACGACGCGATGGCAGAAGTGGCCGCCATTTTTGGCGTGCATGTCTATCCCTCAATTGTGGGAGGCAATATTGGCATTCGCTATGGGGCGCTGACCGCCGCTGCCGATGATTTGGAAATCAACATTGTGGGGGAATCGGGCCATGGAGCCCGCCCCCACCAGGCCATCGACGCCATCTGGATTGCCTCACAGGTGATCACAACGCTGCAGCAGGCCATCAGCCGTACTCACAATCCTTTGCGGCCAGTGGTGCTCACCATTGGTCAAATTCAGGGCGGACGGGCACCCAACGTGATTGCCGACCATGTGCGCCTGAATGGCACAGTGCGATCGCTGCATCCCGACACTCGTGAGGAACTGCCCGGTTGGATTGACGCGATCGTGGCAGGCGTTTGTCAGCCGTTTGGGGCGAAGTATGAAGTCAGCTATCGTCCAGGCGTACCGGCGGTAATCAACGATCCGGCGCTGACCCAGCTCATGGAGCAGTGCGCTCGCAGCGTGTGCGGTGATAGCCACGTGCAGCTGATTGAGGAACCGTCCCTGGGGGCAGAAGATTTTTCGGTGTATTTGGAACAGGTACCAGGCACCATGTTTCGCCTGGGCGTCGGCACAGCGAATCAGCATAACTATCCTCTGCATCATCCCAAATTTGCCGTGAATGAGCAGGCGATCGCTACTGGCGTGGCGACCTTAGCCTATGCGATGGTGCGCTATTGGGATGCCGTTGAAGACTCGGCTGGGCCGCTGCCCACCTTGTCACCCAAACCCCGCATTGCTTAAGCGTTCTGCATGGTCTGGCTGCAAAATTAATCAGTCACAAGCACAGTACACGATGCAGGCAATTTAAGCTAGCCAAAATCGGTCGTTGAGTTGGCGCAAAAATGCCAATAACGTGGCACAAACTGGGGCTGTACGTTGCCGTTGCTTTCCCTATGGTGAAAATGTCAATGCCAGGGAATCAGGTGCCATGCACGGCGGGGATGCAGGGGAACACAATCGGCAATTGAGTAGTCGAAGAATTCGTCAAAGGCTGACCAGTTCTGCTTTATGTTTGATACCTAAAGTCTCCGTACATTCCCAGTCAACTAATCGCCAGGTGTATTCGCTTTCACTAATGATGCACCCGTAATGATGCACCCGTTTAAGATGCCGACACTTTCTTTCTGGCGCAGTGCTGCGGGGTGCAGCAGCACGATCGCGCTGTTGCTGGCCCCCGGTTCCGCAAGCTGGGCTAACCGCAGCGATCGCCCCAGCGACCCGGTGACTGCGGGTGGGACTCAATTTTACCGACCACCAGCGGATTCCCAACGGCCTCAAGACAACCACACGACCGGCGGCGTGCGGGGCTGTGGCGACGATATTGCGGCCTTGCTCCCCGCTTAGATTTCATTGGCCAGACAGCCTCAACCCAGCCCACTTTCGTCTGGTATAACTTCAGCGATGATAATAACCCCATCGAGTTTCAGCTCTATCGTTACCAGCCCGACGGCTCTTTTGAAGCGGTTACTACCGAGCGGTTCGAGACCAGTCAGCCGGGCTTTATGGCCTACACGCTGACCGAAGAGGACGCGATCGCGGTTGGTGAAACCTACCTCTGGCAGGTGGTGATTTACTGCGACCCGGAGTTTAAACAGCCGGGTCAATACACTTCTGCCGATATTGAAGTCGTCGGTTTACCGGCAGACCTGCCGACCGATCTGCCCGAGGACCCGGTAGAAAGAGCCACGCTCTTTGGTCAAGCCGGTCTATGGTATGAAGCCTTGGCGGCAGTGTACGACGCCACGACATCAGAGGCGGCAGATCTGCGGGAAGCGCTGCTGCTGGAATTAGCCACTTTTGAAGCCCAGGCCGAGCAGTCTGGAGCCGCCGCATTGAGCGAACAACTTCAGGAAATTGCGGAGCAATAGTGCTGCTTCATCGAAAAGTCATGAAACCTAATGTCTATTCTTTGATAGAGAGCCAATCTCACTTTTGATGGGTGAGGACAGTATTGATCTTTCACTTGAATGAATTTGTAGGTATAAAGTGCGGTTATCCGACCGCAGGGTGAAAGATCTAGATGCCGCAGATGTTAAGCAATGGGTGGGGCTGGAGCCGTCGCTGGATCAGCCGCTGGCTGCTACTGGCGATCGCCGTTACCGCTGTTTTAGTCGCCCTCAGTGTGGGTGCCGGATCGCAGTCGGAGTCGGTGACCATCACCTTTCTGGTGCGCGCCGTGGAAGCTCAGCAACTGCAGCTTTTGGCCGACCAGTTTGAGCAGGAACACGCCGACATCAACATCAATATTATTGAGGGACCGAACGCCGCCGACAGCGTAGAAAATCTCTACACAACGTCATTTCTGCTGGGCGATTCTCCCTATGACTTGGTCTATTCCGACGTCGTCTGGATTCCTAAGTTTGCCGCAGCAGGGTGGCTGCAAGATTTGAGCGATCGCGTCAGCGATGACGATCTGAGCGCGTTTCTTGATGCCGACGTTACGGCTGGGCGCTATCAGGATGGCCTGTACCGCATGCCTTTTCGCTCAGCGATGGGGATGCTTTATTACCGCACCGATTTGTTGGAAGAAGTTGGAGCAGAGCCGCCGGAGACTTTTGCCGATTTAATTGCCGTATCCGAAGCGGTGCAAGAGTCTACCGATACCCAATATGGTTATGTCTGGCAGGGCCTGCAGTATGAAGGTTTAGTCACCAACTACGTCGAAATTGTGGCGGGCTATGGCGGCTTTTGGGTGGACCCGGAAACGCTGGAAGTGGGCCTCGACAGTGAAGCAGGCATTAATGCTGCTAAGTTCCTCAAACAAGCGATCGACGAAGGCATTACGCCGACCGGTGTGACCAATTACTTAGAAGAAGATTCCCTGCGGGTGTTTGAAAACGGCAATGCGGCCTTTCTACGCAACTGGCCTTATGTCTGGGCAGAAGCCAATAAAGAAGGTTCTCCAGTACAAGGCAAAATTGCGTTAAAGCCGATGGTGCATGAAGCGAACGCCAGTCCAGCTGCTTGTTTGGGTGGCTGGGGCTTCGGTATCTCGGCTTCCACGCCCCATCCTGAAGCGGCTTGGGAAGTAGTGGACTTTTTCACCAGTCGGCAGGGGCAAAAGCAGTTCGCCCTAGAGCACGCCTATGTGCCTAGTCGCCGCGACCTCTTTACCGACCCCGATATCCTGGCAAAGTTTCCTCACTACGAGCAGCTTCTGGAAGTGGCTGAAACGACTATCCCGCGCCCGCCCGTTGGTCAATATGCCCAGATTTCTGATATTTTGCAGCGCTATTTGAGCGCCGCTTTGACCAACCAAATGACGCCCGAGGCGGCGATGAACAAGGCGGCGGGAGAAACTCGTCGCGTTCTGGGTGAGTCTGCCTAAGGTTTTGTCAGCATAATGAGCTGCTTTTGTTTGTAATGTTTGCGATCGCACCATGACCCAAGACTACATTCGCCAAAGAGAACGCCGCACCGGCTGGTATCTCACTCTTCCTGCCATATTTGTGCTGCTGCTGGTGTATGCCTATCCGATTATCTGGGCTTTTATTTCCAGTCTGTTCACCGAAAACCTCAGCACTAACCTGGAACAAGAGTTTTCTGGCGTGGAAAACTATGTGCGCTTGGCCCTAGACGGTCGCTTTTGGAATAGCCTCTGGAACACGGCAGTGTTTACCGTAGCCTCCCTCATAATTGAGCTGGTGCTGGGCTTGGGCATTGCGCTGACGTTGGATCAGGCTTTTCGCGGTCGCGGCTTTGTGCGCACCGCCGCAATTTTGCCCTGGGCGCTACCCACGGCGTTAATCGCGCTAGCTTGGCGCTGGATTTTTAACGATCAGTTTGGCGTTTGGAACGACATGCTGATGAACTGGTTCCATATCATTTCCGAGCCCATTAGCTGGCTCGGTGATCCCACTTGGGCCATGGTAGCGGTAATTGCGGCTGATGCCTGGAAAACCACCTCATTTGTCGCTATTTTGCTGCTGGCGGGGCTACAGTCCATCTCCCAGGATCTCTATGAAGCCCATGCGATCGATGGCGCGTCTCCTTGGCAGAGCTTCCGACAAATCACCCTACCGCTGATCATGCCGCAAATTTTGATCGCCATGCTGTTCCGGTTTGCGCTGGCTTTCGGCATTTTTGACCTGGTGCTGGTGATGACCGGGGGCGGTCCCGGCGGTGCCACGGAAATGGTGTCCCTTTACATTTACGACACCGTAATGCGCTATCTCGACTTTGGCTACGGAGCAGCATTAGTGGTCGTCACATTTTTAATTTTGATCACCATCGTGGCGATCGCTGGTCTCGGCATTTCTAAGATACGCACTGCGACAGGGGAGGAATCATCATGACCACAACTCAGCCATCCACAACGCCGCCCGCTAGTGAGGCTCAGGGCAACCGCATTCCCTGGCAGCGGCTGGCCCTGTGGGCCACAGTTATTTTTACCGTATTTTTCAGTTTGGGGCCGCCCATTTGGGAACTGTTGACTTCAATTAAAACCAACGCGGCGATTACGGCTGACTCCGTAGTTTATCTGCCCGCCTTTGATCAGTTCACTGCCGAGCACTACATCCAACTGTTCACCCGCAATCGCTTTCACATCTACATCTTGAACAGCTTATTCGTGGCGATAGTTTCCACGGTGTTGTGTCTAGGCATTGGTTCTCCCGCCGCCTACGCCCTAGCCCGTCTGCGAATTCCCGGTGAACGCATTGTGTTAACCGGCGTTATGGGCGTCACCCTATTTCCCTACATTCTGCTGTTTTTGGGACTGCTGCGGCTGGTGCAGTTTGCTGGACTCGCCAACAATTACCTGGCGTTGATCATTCCCTACACCGCCATCAATATGCCTCTCACGATTCTGGTTATGCGCAGCTTTTTTCAGCAGTTGCCCAAAGACCTCGAAGATTCCGCCAAGGTAGACGGCTACAACGTGGTGCAGATGCTCTGGCAAATCATCTTGCCGATGACGCTGCCCGCTTTGGTGACAACCGGCATTCTGGCGTTCATCTTTGCCTGGAATGAGTTTATTTTTGCCCTCACGTTTATCACCCGCGAATCGATGAAGACGATTCCCGTTGCTGCGGCTCAGCTGGGCGGCACCAGTTTATTCGAGGTGCCCTACGGACCCTTAGCCGCCGCCACCATTATTGGTACTTTGCCGCTAGTGCTGCTGGTGCTATTTTTCCAGCGCAAGATCGTGCAGGGCCTCACCGCTGGCTCCGTCAAAGGCTAAGGAGATTTCTGGGAATAAAAATACCTATACTCCGGTGCGTCACGCTGCGCCGACAGCACCCTACGAGAGGTAAATTCTTTCCTGGAGATCCCCTAAGCGATCGCCCCCCTCATCCTCACCACCCAGCCACCCTCACACCCAGCCACCCTCACACCCAGTCACCCTCACACCCAGCCACCCTCACACCCTCACACCATGTCTACCCTCGAACTCAAAAACCTCACCAAAGCCTACAGTCGCCAAGTCGTGCCTGTAAAAGAGCTCAATCTCAATGTTGAGAAAAATGAGTTTCTTACCCTAGTGGGTCCTTCTGGCTGCGGCAAGTCAACCATTTTGCGTATGATTGCCGGACTGGAACAGGTCACCGACGGCGAAATCCTGATTAATGGTCGCAACGTGAATCCGCTACCGCCCAAAGAGCGCAACATCGCCATGGTGTTCCAAAGCTATGCCTTGTATCCCCACATGACGGTGTACGAGAATATTGCTTCTGGGCTCAAGCTGCGCAAAATGCCTGCCGGAGAAATCCAGAAGCGTATTCAAGATGCCTCCCAGGTTTTGGGCCTGGATGCCCTAATGGATCGGCGACCGTCGAAGCTTTCGGGAGGACAGCGGCAGCGGGTGGCTTTAGGGCGAGCCCTGGTGCGCGAGCCCGACGCATTTTTGCTCGACGAGCCGCTGAGTAATCTAGATGCCCTGCTGCGAGAGCAGGTGCGGGCCGACTTAAAGCAGATTTTTGAGCGGCAAAAATCGCCGGTTGTCTATGTGACCCACGACCAAACTGAGGCCATGACCCTCTCAACCAAAGTGGCGGTGCTAAGTGATGGCTATTTGCAGCAGTTGGGTGCCCCCAACGATATTTACAAGACACCGGCCAACAAGTTTGTTGCAGGGTTTATCGGCAGCCCGCAGATGAATTTGATTGACGTGGAACAGGTGGGCGGCGCAGTCCTGCTCGGCGATTTCAAGATACATTTGCCGGCAGCCGCCCAGTCAGAAAGAACAGTGGTGCTAGGGATTCGTCCTGAGCATGTGCGGTTGCCCGAAGACGGGGACACCCAAACAATTCGCGGCAATGTCTTTTTGGTCGAAAATTTGGGCATGAGTGACCTGGTCAGTTTGCGCGTGCACGGCGACGAAAATTTAGTTATTCGGGCGTTAATTCCGGCTGATGCCACCTGGGAGCGCGAAGATTTAGAATTAGCGCTGCCGCTGCAGTCGATTCACTGGTTCCATACTGAAACCGGAGCGCGTATCGAGTAGAGACTTTGTGTGTAAATAAAGTACCTGATTGGTGGCAGGGTGGCAGGGTGGCAGGGTGGTTGGGTAAGAGAGTGTGATGGGGAGGTGATTAATTTGCACATCCTTGGGTTATGGCTTTCTTACCCACAGCTTAAAGCAGCCGCGATCGCCCTCAGCCCCTTTGCCAGTTATCTACGCTCCACTCAAAGCAAACTGGCATTAACCCACGCCAGATGACGGCACCGCTAAAAGACCTGATTCCAAGCGTAGAGGTCATACTCCGTCCAAATACCGTTTTGCCAATAGGGATCGCCTTCCACCAGCTTACGAATGGTGGCCTGATCGTCAGCCTCATAGATACCAAAGACTTTGGAATTGTCAACGGTGGGGCCAATGGTGAGCAGCACGCCACTGTCTTTTTGCGATCGCAAACCGGCTAAATGAGCTTCCCGATAAGGAGCGCGCTTTTCCATCGCGTCTTGGCAATAGCTGCCCCACATGACAAATTTCGCCATGAACCGTCCTTTTTTATCTACACAATTTCAAATTCTACGTGGAAGCGCGATCGCAGCTGACAAGTTTGATGATCGGTCACATTTGTGTCGCTCAGCTCTAAATTGTAAAAGTCCACCACCGGCGTATTGAATAGCGGCCCCGCATGCCAAGTGCCCACGTGCAGCTTGATAAAGCAGTTGCCAGGAATATGAAAAGCGCGAATGGCAGCGGGGTCAGGCTCTGCACTTGGCCCTGGAGGGGCAACTGCCATCCACCAGTCAGCACCCGCTAATGCGCCAAGACATTGCGTGCACTGACGGTGGCGGGTAATCGCGTGAAACTTTTGTCCTTTGCTCTCCAAGCGCATGATGTAAAAGCGAGGAATGCCTTCATCCAGCTTGAGTTGAGCATCATCGGGCCCGAAAGGAGTGCCGTCTACTGAAGGAAAAATCACCTGTCCAAATGGAGCAAACGCAGTGGCGGAAATCGGTTCAGCCTTGAGAGATTGGCAAGTAATCGAGGGCGAGGTCATGGCAATAGGGAAAGCGCAACTGACTCTAATTTAGCGGCTGCGGCAGCCATTATTCTGGCTCAGAAATAACGGTGCTGCGAGTTTCTTCGCTCCAATAGCGATAATTTCGTCGCCAGTCTTCCAGCTGATCAAGCGTCCACAGCCAGTTGTATTGTTCGGGGGGCTCATCGCCCACGATGCCCAGCACTTGAGGATTCATGCGATTCAGCTCATCCAAGCTTTGCAACCGCTGAAAATATTCTTGGGCGATCGCTAAATCGATCTCGGACTCGGCGAGTAAGACGGCCTGTTCTGCTTCAGTAGCGGTGCTGAGTCCCGGATCCTCTTCTATGCCGGCCAGATTGATGTTGCCTAAACGGGTGTGCGTCATCACTAGGCCAGCATAGGCGTGCAAAATGACGGGAGCCGCCGGGACGTTGCCCGCCGGATTTGGCTGGCGCTGGCGCTGATCATCGTACAAATTCAGGGCGGCTTCCCAATTAGCGATTGCGTCGGTCCAATCTCCTTCGGCATAGGCGGCAAACCCTCTGGCAATGCGACCTTCAATAAAGCGATCGTCGGTTTGTTCCCAAGCGTTGCGAGCTTGCTCGATAAAAGTGCGCTGGTTAAAGCGGCTATCAAAATCTGGTTGGTCAGACTCAATCAGCTTGGCCTCTTGCCAGGCAATGCGACCTTTAACAAACAGCAAATCCGGCTGCGTGGCGTCATCCACCCAGGGCCAAATCGTGTCGCTCACTTCGTTGGGATCCGCTTTGCCCTGCAGTGATTGGTTCAGGGCCGCCCCAAAGTCTTCGCGGGCATCGGCATAGCGATTACTTTTAATCGCATCTTCCGCTTGTCGAATCAAGGTTGCCGCCGCGGGCGAAGCCGGCTGCGGGGCCGTTGGCGTAACTGTGACGTCGTCTCTAGAAACCACAGAACGACTGCCATCACCGACCCAGCGAAGGGCAAACCAGCCCAGTCCAACAATGCTCAGAATGCCAACAAAGGCCAGCGTCAGCCAGACTAGCAGTGGGTTGTTGAACAGCCGCGGCGATCGCGTAGCCGCTTTGGCTGCCGGCGACGACATCTGCGGGGGCTGCACCTGAGGACGCTCCGCGATTGATGCTGCACTAGTCGTCGGCGACGGCTCGGCAGGAGGCGGCACCTCTGGAAGGCGGTTGTAAATGGCCATGCCAGGCTCTTGACGCGGTGCCTCCGTCAGCACTTCCGCCGCATCAGCTGGCAGCGGCGGTTCCTCTTGGCTTGCCGAGGTTTGCGAAAGCTGCTGAACGTAGCTTGCCAGTAAATCGTCATCGTCTGGTTCTGGCAAATCAGCTCCGTCGAGCTGATTCAAAAACGTGGTCGGAGCGCCTTCTACCAAAGGCTGATCGGGCGGTAGTGGGGTCTCAGATAACGGCGACTCTGCGGATGCTGACGGCAGCCCGGTCAGAGATTCAGTGACTACGGGGGCTGGAGTGCTGACCGGCGGCTCAGATGGCGAGGCGGCAGCGGTCGGCAGTGGCAGAGAAGGCTCAGTAATCGACAGCATATCGGGATTGAGCTGATCAGCAGCGGCACGATCGCGCCCAGTCAAGTACCCATCGAACTCAGGATGCAAATACAAAATTGGCAAAGCCCAATAGGACTGATCGGAGCCAAATCCCGAAATCAATCCCTGACGGGTGCGACTGAGGCTGACGTCAATGGGCAATCCCTGACGCAGATTTTGGTAGAACAGACGGGTAAAGGCGATCGCGACCTCGTCGGGAATCCGTTCTGCCATGGCAATCACGCTGGGAATGCCGCGATTAACCAGGGCTTGCACCAGGTTTTGCTGTCGCCAGTCCATCTCGGCGTCATCCCCTGCCGTATGACCACTCCGACAGGAGTTAAAAACCGTTAGCGTCACCTGATTATTGACCAGCAAACCGGCTAAGTCATCGCCTGAAAGCCTTTCCGTCAAGCCCGTTTGACGATTGACCAACGATAGTTCGCCGCCGTTTTGACCAAAATCGCTATGCCCCGCGTAGTGTAGTACCTGATAGTTGCCCTGCTCCAACTTTTGAGCCAGCTGACTGCGATCGGGCTGTTCCAGCACGTCAATATGAATTGGGGCCGGCTGGCCGTCAGTAGCTGCTAAGAGCGCTTGAATTAGGCGCAGCTCCTTAAGCAATTGCAGGCGGGCTTGATCTTCGGGACTGGCAATCACCATTAGCACTTGAATGAGCTCGCTAGGCTCTGGTCGATGACCGGTCTCGGCGGTTTGCTCGACCAACAGATGAT
This sequence comes from Cyanobacteria bacterium P01_C01_bin.120, assembly GCA_039027715.1. GTDB lineage: Bacteria > Cyanobacteriota > Cyanobacteriia > Phormidesmidales > Phormidesmidaceae > Halomicronema. The sequence goes on along the minus strand of JBCCJU010000030.1, from coordinate 26,895 downwards.
TGCCATAGCGGGCAAAGGTTTGATTACTGCGAGTGGTGATGGGTTGCTGATCGTGGCGCAGCACCTCCCACGGTAAGCGCTGCAGGCGACTGTCTTTCAGCCCCAAGCGCAGGCGTAAAATCTCGTTGCGGTGTTGGGCAATCCCTTGCGCCCGCTGCCAGCTCTCACGGATGGCGTCGTCTTGAAATAGCGCCTGGTAAAGTTCTTGTCCCAGCTGATGTAACCCAGAAGAGCGATCGCTCAAATCGACCGTTCCCTGCAGCAGTCCCACTAGCGGATCATCCATCGCTGGCTGCGCCTGCTGCAGCCAATCTTCCACCGGCCATTCGACCTGAGCTTCGGCCACCGGCACCCCCGCCGCCGTGTCTTCCGTGCGGATGAGGTAGCGATCGCTCCCTAATGCAGTAATCGATAAGTGAAATTCTTGAGTCACGACAACTTGGGCTGTAATTGCGGTAAACAATTTAAGGAGTACCCATATTAGACAGGGCTCATCACCTATTTTCAGGTTAGTTCACAGATTGGCTAATAGTTTCAAGAAGCTGTGGGGCGTCGAGGAGTTGTTGCAAAACAGTGTACCCAGTCATTGAAGTTCGGCATTGCCAAACCCTTACAGCCGCTTTGGGCTTTGGCTTTGGGCTTTAAGTAGGTCATTTAAGGCAGATACCGTCGTGTCTGCAGAATGCAGTGTGTTCTGTAGCAATGCTCTATCACCGCAGAGTTCCCCATTCCACAGAAGACGGAAATTACGGAAGCTGCTGGCAAAACGCCTGAATTTGATGCAAAACCGGCGGAGAAATTTCATGCCCCATGTCATATTCCTGATAGGTCAAGTTGACTGACTGCATTGTCAAAGCATCGCGAGCGGCCCGGGCACGCTCGATGGGGACAACGGTATCTTGCCGACCGTGGACCATCAGGACTGGCCCCAAATTCACATTAGGCTGTAGTGTACTGTGCAAATAGCCACTGAGAATTAAGGCTCCAGCTAGCGGTAATTGAAGGCCAATATCGAGGGTCATGGCGCCCCCTTGAGAAAAGCCCGCGATCGCCGTCCGCTCTGGCGGAATTCCGGTTTCCTCGGCCACCTGCTGCAGCCAAGTTTGCAGCAACTGCCGACTCTCTAACAAATCTGCCTGCTGCTCAAAATCGTGACGGCGCCGAAAGTTATAGCCCACTGGAAAGCCGTACCACATTCGTCCCACAGGATTATATGGATGAGGAAACGGCGCATCCGGGAACAGCATCCTGAATCCTTTTAGCGGCAGGTAATCCGCGATCGCGGCCAAATCCTCCGCATTGGCACCCCACCCGTGCAGGCCAATCAGCAGCTTATCGGCACTCTCATCAGGACTTTTCGCGATCGCCCTCAACACCATTGAACCGCTTCTCCGAATTACAAACTGCGGCAATCATCTTAACCCTCTTGACGAGTTCAAAGTTCGAAATAAGTTCTTTGTTCTTTACTCCCAGCTAACCCAAACCCCTCCAAGCAGCCTCCATCTTTCTTGAATGCCATCACCCCATCACCCCATCACCCCATCACCCCATCACCCCATCACCCCATCACCCCATCACCCTGCCACTCTCACACTCCGCCACCCTTTCCCCGTTCGGACATCCCCCCGCTGTTGCCTGAGAAGATATGGACTAGGCTAAAGTCAAGACATCAGTAGCGATCGCTCTTCTAAATCAAAGTTCGCTGCAGTCAAGCGTCGGCACCGGACGCAAGCAATGGCATGAGGACAGTCGCGTGTACCCAAGGGGATCAAACAATTATCAAATCAACTTTTCGGGGCTAGGGTGTTGGCTCACGGTAATTGCATTTGCTTGGTTGTTGGGAGCCATTGGACTAGGTTGGGTAGTCAAGTCAATTGCAGTGCTGTTCGTGCTAGCTTTGGCAGCCCCAATATTAGCGTTTGTCGGATTTCGCTGGTGGCTCAAGCGTAATTTGGTCGAGGGGCCCTGTCCCGTTTGTGCAAGTTCGCTAGCCGGCCTCAAAAATACTCAGACAATTTGCCCCAACTGCCGCACTCAAATTCAGATTGTGCAGGATGGCTTCGAGCGATATACGCCTGACGGCACAGTAGAAGTGAGTGCAGTGGATGTCAGCGGCGGCGCTGATGACGCCGTCGAGGTCACAGTCGAGGTGCTGCCGCCAGCCGAAGATTAAACCAACTTGAATTTAGTTGGCATCGGTACCGAATTTTATCTAGCAAAAGGAAGCGGCAGGCTCTCTGGTCACTAGCTGGCACAGCATTACTTTTTGGGAACGCTCTCCCATATCAAATTTTGATAAATTGCGATCGCCTGTTCGGCAATCGCCTCCCAACTGTAGTGATCTTTGGCGCAACGCTGGGCGTTGAGGCCGCGCTGGGCGCACTCGTCGGGCCGCTTGAGGGCGTCCCGCAGTTGAGTCGTAAGGGAATCGATGGTGCAGTCGCAAATCCAGCCGGATTCGGTGTGCTGAATCGTATCCCAAATGTGGACTTGATTGGAGATCACGACGGGCAAGCCGGCCAGCATGGCTTCGGCAACGGAAATGCCAAAGTTTTCATAGTACGAGGGCAGGACAAATAGGTCAGCAGCCTGCAGCAGGGAGGTTTTGAGATCGCCAGAGACAAAGCCGGTAAAGGTAACGTGCGATCGCAATTCTGAGCGCTCCACTCGCTGATGTACGGATTGCTCATACTCCCGATCTTGAGGGTTCGCCCCGCACATCACTAAATGAAAGTCGAGACCTTCATGCTGCAGGATTTCCAAGGCAGGCAGCAGCAGGTCAATGCCTTTTTTGGGATCAAGGCGCGACATAAAGAGGATAAGCGGGCGATCGCGAGGAATCGCAAAGCGATCGCGGGCGTCGGTTGCAGCAGCGGCTGGCGGCAGCGGCGTGACGCCAAGCGGCAGCACAATGCCCGAAGTCTCGGTACCAAAGCGCTCCGAGACCTGTGCTTCTTGCTCACTCGTGAAATGGATGGCGGCGGCTCCGGTCAAGTTGGGGCGTTCTAAAACAGCCGCATAGAGTTTTTTGATTTGCCGCTTTTTACGCAAGTCAGCGGGATCGAGGGTCCCCAAGGGCCGCATTAAATAAGGCACGCCCCGCTGCCGTAACACTGTGGCCGCGAAGGAACTGACGGGCGAGAACAAGGCGTGAACGTGGGCAATGTCATACTCTTGAGCGTGGTTCCAAAGCCAGCGCAGCAGGTTGAAGGAAAATTTGTAGCGGCGAAAGGGAGAACAGCGAAAGTAATAGACGGTGTAGTTATCTTCTTTGACCGGCTGACCAATAGGAACGTTGAGGGGCGCTTCGTCGACATCGCCGTTGGAGTCGGTAGTAATAATCGTCACTTCCGTTCCAGCCGCTGACAGCGCCTGGGAAAACCCGCGCACCATCTGACTAGGACCACCGTAGACCAAGGAAATCGATGGCACAATTTGCAGGATTTTGAGGGGCGGCGTCATGCCACGAGCTCCTTGTAAAAGTCCAAAGCTTTTTGAGCCAGGGCGCGGTTCGTGTACTGCTCCATCGCCAGGTCATAGCCGCGTTTGCTGAGGTCAGTGTAGGTGGTTGGCGATTCCAGCAGGGTGCGGATGCGGTTAGCCAATTCATCGGCATTGCCCTCGGGGAAAATCAAGCCAGCATCACCAATGACGTGGGGAATTTCACCGGAATCAGAGCCAATAACGGGGACCTGACAGGCCATTGCTTCGATCAGCACGTGACCAAACTGCTCTTTCCAGCCAGCGGCGGTCATTGTTTTGAATTTGTAGGTGGTTTCTGAAGGCAAAACCAGGGTGGACATCAAATTGATGTAGCGAGGTACGTCGTCGTGAGGTACGCTTTCTACCCAACGCATGCGATCGCTGATCCCCAACTCTGCCGCCTGCCGCTGCAAATCAGCCTTCAGCGGCCCGCGTCCCAGCAGCAAACATTTCCAAGAGCGGTTTTGCGCCTGAAGCTGCCCCAAAGCTTTCATTAGCGTGAGCAGCCCTTTTTCTTCCACAAAGCGACCGACAAAGCCGATAACGAAGTCGTCAGCATCGATCGCTAGCTGCTCTGCTAATTCCGGCTGGGACTGCGGCCGAAATAGGGTTTCATCAACGCCGAGCTGAGGCATAACGCGAATCGGGCCGTCGTAGCCGCGATCGCGCAAAATATCGGCGCCATCTTGGTTGCCAGAAATGATGCCGTCAGTGCCGGCTAGGTTATATTTTTCCAACAGCGAAATGGGAAACTTCAGTTCGTAGGGCAGGTTCCACCAGGTAAAAAACAGCAGCTTGGCATTGAGTGCAAGCAATCGGTTGAGGGTGATCATCTCAGCGTAGGCTAAGCCTTTGGCGCCCTGTTCTACCTGAATGACCTGGGGACGAAACTCCCGCAGCAGCTTCACCAAGCCCCAGCCAAAGGTCAACAACCCTTGGTTATTTTGGCTGAAGTTAGCGATCGGCACTACCCGAAAGCGGCCCTCCTGCCACGGCGCTTTTTCAATCAGGCGATTTTGCACGCCGCCCGGTTTCCACTTCTGGGGCACAACGACCGTAACTTCCACCTCCGGCTCTTGAGCTAGGGTGCGAAACTTTTCGCAGTTAAGATCAACAATGTAGGTGTGGCTGGCGACCAAGACTCTCATGGTCAGGTTCCTCTCAAAGGCAGCGGGCAGCTAGTACTGGGCGGACAAGGACATGGGAGCATCGGCAGGCGTGGTGTAGATGCGATGCCGCTTGCCGGTTTTAATCAGTGTGCCAACGGCATCTAAGAAGCCCAGGCAGTAAAACCCAAAGCGAGTCACGATTTTGATGGGGGAGCCGCTCTTGTTGCAGGGCGGATGCCCCAGTACATGGCAATCAAACAGCTTGACCCAGAGTCGCAGAGCTTGTCCTAGGGAGAGATTTTTCAGCCCCATAAGGAAGTGGTTGTGATAAAAAGTGATTTGATACGCCAGCGATCGCGTACCGATGTCGTGGCAGCCGCCGGTTTCTTCCCCCAAATGGATCAGGTTAGCTGCCGGCGAATACCAGACGATGTAGCCAGTTTGCCGCAGTCGCAGACAGAAATCTGACTCTTCACGCACGGCATTGCCCCGAAAGCGCTCATCGAACCGCAGGCCATGCTTGTCGAATACGTCACGCCGAAATGACATATTGCAGCCCCGCGCACTAATTACCTGCTGCGGCTGTGTCGTGTGCACTAGGTCAATGTGGTACCAAGCGATGCCGGGATCCATGGCCTCGGGGGGCAGTTGGTCAATCGTCAGATCGGGATCATCACCCAGCTTCATGCGATCAAAGACTCGTCCAGCCACAGCCCCAACTTCAGGCTTGTCCATTAGAACTTGGGCGTGGGCCTTGAGATATCCTTTGGGCAGCTCTACATCATCGTCGATAAACAGAATGATGTCGCCGCGCGATCGCTCTACTCCATAGTTCCGCGCCCCAGGCAAGCTCGCCCAAGACAGCGGATAGTACTGAATGTCGCCGCGCTGTGCCATGGACTCTAGATAGGCTTGGGTCTCAGGTTGGTGGTCCTGAGTTTGATCCACCACAATGACTTCATAGTCGGGATAGTCCTGCTGCAGCACCTCAGCGATAGTGCTACAAAGCACGGCTTCGCGCTGATAGGTCGGCACGATGATGCTAATTGAGGGCCACTGCGTCATAAAAATAAAGGGATAGCGCCTTTGGATAATGAATTAAGCTCGTGCCTAGTGTTCTCAAATTTTCGTGAATCTAAACAGGGCTCCCAGTATTTTTCTGAAAAGTCCAGCCCCATGTCGTCGTGCAAGTCATGAAAGTGAGGGGATCATAACTTTGACCAATCTTGACCACGTCAATGGCTATTCGCCGCTGGCTAGCTCCGATGGAATTTCTGTAAGTCCCTGACTACAATCTTTTGAGCTGTTTTTGGCCAGGCTAACAAGAAGTCACCGATTAGCGTCTAGGCGCTTGAGCTGTCACTAGCTCTGATAAGGAATGTAAGGAAAAAACACATTTTGACAGACTTTCTAAGTGGCGATTTCAAAGACTGTCATCATTTGATCAATGGTAATGTAGCTATGCCCATCAAGCTTGACTACAAGGTATGCAGCAGGCGTGATGGTCGCTGCTCTGCGAGTATTTTTCACCAAATCGACGCCGCCGCGCCTGCAACAAGAGCATTTTCTTGCCATAACCTCAATCCTTCCATTTCGCTGCTTTATGAGGCTGTGGCTGGCGCCCTTTTCGACTAATTAGGCTTGTAGCCGCCACCAAATTTTTACTTTGCTTTTCATCCATCTTTTAATTCCAGGGGCTGTCGCTAAATCATCGTCAACGCCGCCCCCAGGCCATTAGTCTTTCTGCATTTGAACATTTCATCATCCTTGATCCCAAGGGGGTTCATTCCATGACTGACCTCAACACCACGACTCAAGCTGTCGGTTCGCTTTTGCCAAACCCTGCTCCCCACTGTGCCACCGGAGTCTGCGTCTGCATTCACGGGCATTTTTATCAGCCGCCACGGGAAAACCCCTATTTGGGGGCGATTGAATCTCAGCCAGGAGCCGCTCCGTTTCACGACTGGAATGAGCGTATTCATCATGAGTGCTATCGCCCCAACGCCTATGCCCGCATTTTGAATGAGCAGGGCGAAGTCATCGACATCGTAAATAATTTTGCCTACATCAGCTTCAACATCGGCCCGACGCTAATGAGCTGGCTGGAGCGCCATGATCCCGAAACCTATCGCCGCATTTTGGAAGCCGATCGCGCCAGCTGCGATCGCTTTGCCGGCCATGGCAATGCGATTGCTCAGGTTTATAACCACATCATCATGCCGCTGGCGAGCGATCGCGACAAGCGAACCCAAATTCGCTGGGGTAAGGCAGATTTTGTAGCGCGCTTTGGTCGTGATCCCGAAGGCATCTGGTTAGCCGAGACCGCCGTGGATTATCCCACCCTTGAAGCGCTAGTGGACGAGGGCTTCAAGTTCACGATTCTGGCGCCCTCTCAGGTGCAGCGCTGTCGCCCCCTGCCGAATAATGAGTATCCTGATCCCGAGTGGCATGAGGTAGGTGGCGGTCAAATTGATCCCACTCGGCCTTATCGCTGCTATCTGCCCAGTTTGGATGCCCAGGGCGATCGCCGCTACATCGATATCTTTTTCTACGATGGCCCGATCTCTCGGGATATGGGCTTTAACGACGTACTGGGCTCTTCACAGCACTTTGCCGGTCGCGTGGGCCAAGCAGTGCGCGGCGATCATCGCCCGGCTCAAGTTATCAGCGTGGCCACCGATGGCGAAACCTTTGGTCACCATCGCGGCGGCGCCGAAAAGACCTTGGCCTATGCCGTTACCCAGGAATTTCCACAGCATGGCTGGACGGTGACCAACTTGGCCTACTATTTGCACTGCAATCCACCGACTTGGGAAGCGGTGCTCAAGCCAGTAACGGCCTGGAGTTGCTCTCACGGGGTCGATCGCTGGCAGGATGACTGCGGCTGCGGCGGCGGGGGGACGTGGCATCAACAATGGCGACGCCCGCTCCGCGACGCCCTCGACTGGCTACGAGATCAACTAGCGGAAATCTTTGAGCAATATGGCACTGGGCTGTTCCGCGATCCCTGGGCAGCGCGCGACGAATATGTGCAGGTGATACGCCAACGGACGGTCCAGAGTCGGCAGCGGTTTTTCGCCCAGCACCAAATCCATGAGCTCGCTGATGGCGAACAGGTTGAAGCGCTGCGGCTGCTGGAAATGCAGCACCACGCACTGCTGATGTATACCAGTTGCGGCTGGTTCTTTGACGAGGTCTCGCGTCCTGAAGGTACGCAAATTTTGCGCTATGCAGCGAGAGCGATCGAGCTAGCAGGGGAGGTCAGCGGCGTTGCCCTCGAAACCGAATTTATTCGTCGCTTAGAGCCAGGGCTCAGCAACGTTCCCCAGTTTCAAAATGCGGCAGGGGTTTATCGGCAGTTGGCGATTCCCTCGCAGGTCAGCCTGGAGCAGGTGGTCGCCCACTACGCCATCAGTTCGCTGTTCACGCCCTATCAGACGGAGCAGCGATTGTACTGCTACACCATTTATCAGCACGACTATCAGATCCAGCATATGGGGCCGTTATCCCTGGCGGTAGGCCGTTTGGACGTAATGTCTGATATGACTGGTGATCGCTCTGATTTGAGCTTTGTCGTACTGCATCTAGGCGGCTGGGATTTCCACTGCAGCGTCAGTAGCTTCCGGCGGCGGCTCGACTACCAGCGAGCCAAAGAGTCAGTATTAACTGCCTTTACCAGCGGCAGCGCGGCCCAGGTCATCCTCGCGATGAACGCCGACTTTGGCGATCATGCCTACAGTCTGCAAACCTTATTCACCGAAGAGCGACACCGCATTATGCAGCTCCTCAGTCGAGATACCCTGCAGCGGTTAGATCAGCTCTATAGCCAGGTTTACCGCAACAACTACAGTTTGATCAAAGCCTTTCAACGGGATGGACTATCGGTGCCCCAAGAGCTGCAGGTGGCTGCCGAAGTGGCCATTCGTCATCGCGCCCTGGAAAGTCTGAAGCTGCTGGAGCAGGAAACCAGTGATCTCAATGGCGAACCGCTGTGTCGTGGGACCGTTCACCTCATGCAGCTAGAGTCCATCGCTCAGGAGGCGAAGCAGTTTCAGTGTGACTGTGCGATCCCCGAGGGGCAGCGGATTTTAGAAGGTATTATCTGGCGATCGCTGCGCCACTGCCTGAGTCTGCCGCAGGAAGAACATCTGGCGACGGACACAGAATGGTTGTGCCGATTAATTGCCCTTGGGCAAGACCTCGGCGGCATCTCGCTTGTGCGATCGCAAGAGCTGTATTGGCATCACATGACCACGCGACTCCATTCCCAGCGCCGACAGGCAGCGCCCCAAAATGCATCTTTGCTTAAATCTTGGTTGAAGCTGGCACGTTCCCTAGCCATTGATCCCCAGGCCCTGTTAGCCGACGAAGCTGATTTTCACCAGCTCACTGTCAGCAATTAGGGAGCTGATTTTTCAGGATTTAACTGACCAAAACTACCAACAGGATCAGTACTTTGGCAGTCTTATACTGATGCTTCAAAAGACGACTATAGATTTCACTTCCCTACTCCCTAATCCCCAACTCCTCTGACATGGGTATCCACGACAGAGAACTAGTATTAGTCGACCACGCGGGATTGTGTAACCTTGATATAGCGCTTGTTGTCGTTCGTCTTATTACCGTTTGTCTGTAATGTTGTAATGTCAGCTTTCCGACTAATAGCCGTCGCTAGTTTCGTTAGAACCAAACGGTGGGCCATTTGGCTATGGGGCTAGGCATTCGAATTATTACTGGGTGCACAAGCTTGGATGCTAAAGCCATAGCATAGGGCTTGCAACACTTGGTACGGGATCACCAGACGGCTGATGCTTGTACAATTTTTGCACCTTAATTTGTCCGAGTTCTCTTTCTTAGAGCTACGAAGGTTGAAACTGGCGGCGGCAGGGTGAAAACAGTTTCAAATCGACAATCTCAACTCTAAACTTGAGAGTTGGTATCGCCAATATGAAGGAGAGCCCGCAGTGCATTTGTTAATTCCGGCGGCTGGTATCGGCCGTCGCATGGGTAGCGATCGCAATAAGTTATTGTTGTCGCTGCAGGGACAGCCCATACTAGCGTGGACGCTGCAGGCAGCAGCGGCCAGCCACAGCATCACTTGGATTGGCCTAATTGGTCAGGCGGCGGATCAATCTGATCTACACGCTATTCTCAAGGCGATCGCCCTAACTAAGCCAGTCGTGCTGATCCCCGGCGGCAACACGCGACAAGAGTCAGTGTACAACGGCCTGCAGGCGTTGCCCCTAGGGGCAGAAAAGGTCTTGATTCATGATGGCGCACGGTGTTTGGCGACTGCGGACCTATTTGATCGCTGCGCAGCTGCATTGACCACTTGTCCAGGGCTGATTGCGGCGATTCCGGTCAAGGACACCATCAAAATTGTGGGAGCTGATGGAGATATTGAAGCAACGCCAGATCGCAGTCGCCTTTGGGCGGCGCAAACCCCGCAGGGCTTTCACGTGGCGTGCCTGAAAGCGGCCCATGAACGGGGAAAAGCAGAGAACTGGTCAGTGACGGATGACGCCGCCCTATTCGAGAAAGTAGGGCTGCCTGTCAAAATTGTGCTGGGCGAAGAGACCAATCTGAAAGTAACGACGCCTGAGGATTTGAGGATAGCCGATCGCATTTTGAGCGATCGCCAGGTTAAGGCCCGGCATGACTAGCCTAGTGGTAACCTGCCGCTGGCGCCCCTGCCGTTGGCAAAAGCTGCAGCGATCGCCAGCTCAATTGCAGCTATTCACGCTCAAAGGTACTGTGAATCATGTTGACGGTTGAGCAAGGCCATGACTCCAGACGAGGTTTTCCGTCGGTTGAGCTGCACTCTAGCGGGCACCTTTCAAAATCGCGATCAGGCCTTAGCAGATCCCGTTTGGTATGTGCATTTTCGACTGTGGTCTTATCCTACGCAGCTATTTGCTGAAGACAGCGTGACCTTCTTTTTGGAACAGGCCAGTGCTGGGTTTAAGCAAGCGCCCTATCGGCAGCGAATCTTGCGAGTTCAACGAGCCGCAACAGGCGCTTCAGTGGAATATTATGGGCTCAAAGATGCCTCGTTCTGGCAGGGCGCCACCCAAACTCCAGAGCGGCTGCAAGCTGTTACCGTCGATGACTTGCAGCCGTTGGTCAAGAGTCAACTGCAGGTGACGACGGTAACGGCAGGTGACACCACTCGGTTTGAAGCGCGGCAATTGCCGGGAGAGCGATGTCAATTTGTAGTCAATGGTGAAACTAAGTTTGTCGAGTTGGCCTTTGATGCGATCGCTCCGCAGCCTAACAGTCAAAGTAGCGCTGCTTTTTGGATGTATGACCGAGGGTTTGATGCCGCCAGTGAAAAACCGACATGGGGAGCCGTCCACGGGCCATTTAAGCTAATTAAGATTGCCGACTGGAGCGAGAAACTATCCCTCTGTGGCTAAAGACTGCCGCTATTAGATTGCTAATATTTTGATTGCGAGAATTCCGACCCCTGATTTCATTAAATCAGGTCAAGTGCGATAACGCTTATTCTCCAGAGTTTCCAGCCTTCATTGATGACTTACATTAACTGGCCATCTGCTTGGGATTGCCCTGCAGCGCGGCTTCCTCAGTTTCATAAATCTCAAATACTGAGTCCATCATCGTGACCTCAAACACGAGTTTGGCTTCAGGATGCACGCTGCAAATGCGGAAGCTGCCCTGCACTTTATCAGCATCGCGCATGCCGGCGACCAGAGAAGTTAAGCCAGAGCTATCAATAAAATTCACCTGGCTCAGATTGATGACGATGTGAGGACTCAACCGAGAAATGCAGTCTTGGAGGTTCAGCCGAAATTGCCAAGCCGTGGTAATGTCTAATCGACCCGTTGGAGTGATGACAATGACTTGTCGACCATCTTCAGTTGTGTGTGTTTTTTGATCCATCTGAGTATCTGGAATACCTCCGCCTTAAAATGCACCACTCTCAGGCCAATCTAACAACATAAGCAAAAATCAGAGGGTTTGAACCGCCTCAGATAACGCCGACTGCTGATAGCTTTGATGGCCAGCGCCAGAGCAAGACAGCAGCCAATAAATACCTTTCACAAATCGAACTTTGCATAGCTAGAAGATGGCGAACTTAACCACAGAGAATTATTGGATTATTTTATGAAGCGACATCAGAATGCCCAAACATCAGTCAGCGATCGCTCGTCAGGTTAGCGGTTAGCTGAAAATTTATGCATCGCTCAACGTCACCATATCGCATTCTTTTTTGAAAAGCTCCCCGGTCTAATCGTTTTTAATCGTAGAAAGTTCACCCTCATGTGTACTACAGCCACTCCACCCGACACCGGGCGAGAACTGAACGTGCCTATGCAATAAAATTTACAAACTAAATTGGCGTATTCAGGTGATTTCAGCAAAATTTTTCTTTGAACATTAATTGTGCCCAATCCCTTCCCAGCTATTTGTTATGGGTCTAGTCGTGCTGGCTTAGCGGCTGATGCACAAATTTCCAGATTTTTCATTACTTAAATGTAAACGACTATTGCATTGCCGTTACAACCTCGGAGAACTGAGGAAATCAAGCAAACCGCCGTGATACGATGCTTTTCATGAATTTAAAGATTCGGGAGGAAAGCTCTTGACCCTGCGAGTTGCTGTTGTCGGAGGCGGGCCAGCCGGCTCCTCTGCTGCTGAAACCCTAGCCAAAGCTGGCATTGAAACTTATTTATTAGAACGTAAGCTCGATAATGCTAAGCCCTGTGGTGGAGCGATCCCGCTTTGCATGGTTGACGAATTTGATCTACCTCCAGAGATTATCGACCGGCGGGTGCGCAAGATGAAAATGATCTCTCCCTCCAACATTGAGGTCGATATCGGCGGTACGCTTAAGCCTGATGAGTACATTGGTATGTGTCGTCGGGAGATTTTGGACGGCTTTTTGCGCGATCGCGCTGCCCAATCGGGGGCTCAGCTAATCAACGGCACAATGCAGAAGCTAGAGTTGCCCCAAACTGATAGCGAGCCCTACACGCTGCACTACACTCAGGCCAGTCCCGATGGCTCAGGAAGTAATAGTAAAACTCTGCAGGTAGATGTTGTCATTGGTGCTGATGGCGCTAATTCTCGCGTTGCTAAAGCGATTGATGCTGGTGACTATAAATATGCGGTGGCTTTTCAAGAGCGGATTCGCATTCCCGACGACAAAATGGCCTACTACGAAGACTTGGCCGAGATGTATGTTGGCGACGATGTTTCCCCAGACTTTTATGCTTGGGTTTTTCCCAAGTATGACCACGTAGCCGTGGGTACGGGCACCATGCAGGGTAATCAGGCGAAAATCAAGGCGCTGCAGGCTGGTATTCGTAAGCGGGCAGCAAAGCGCATCGAAGGCGGCGAAATTATTAAGGTTGAGGCGCATCCCATTCCTGAGCATCCTCGCCCACGGCGGGTAGTGGGGCGGGTTGCTTTAGTTGGCGACGCTGCCGGCACCGTCACTAAGTCTTCAGGCGAGGGCATTTATTTTGCGGCTAAGTCAGCTCGCATGTGCGCGGAAACCATCGTGGAGTTTTCTGAGGCGGGACAGCGGATTCCCACTGAAGCGAATCTCAAGGTTTATCTCAAGCGCTGGGATCGAAAGTATGGCCCCACTTATTTTGTGTTGGATCTGCTGCAGCGCGTTTTCTATCGCACTGATGCTACCCGCGAAGCCTTTGTAGAAATGTGCGCCGATATTGATGTGCAGAAATTGACCTTTGACAGCTATCTGTACAAAACGGTGACGCCCGGCAATCCGCTGACGCAGCTGAAGATTACGGCTAAAACAGTCGGTAGTTTGCTGCGAGCCAATGCCTTATCCTACACCCGCTCTAGCTAAGCAACGAAAGCATATTGACACACTCCCCTTTAACCGTGGCGAAATGGTCGCCACGGTTTTTTGATGGTGGCAGTGTGGGGCAGTTTGATAGGGGCGTTGTTGCAGAGATTGCAGCGATCGCGTCCCCACCCAATCATCGAGACCATAGGAATCTTTGGAAAACTGCGCGATTTGTCGAAGAGAGTAGCGGATATCGAGACAATTTCCAGGAAATCTTCTACGTGCTTCGCAGCTGTTTTAATCCTGAACCTCGTAAGCCTGCAATCCCACTGGAGACATTTTCAGCTTGGACGCGCTTCCTGATGCCGCTCTTGCAAGCGAAAAAGCTCGATTCCTTGACGGGTGTTTTGGTTGCCACCTTGATAAACGAGATACGGGTAGATTAATTAGAGCGCCTACTGGCAGCTCCTTTCCAGCAGTGCAGCCTGTCCCCAGGGAACCGGAAATAAACTGACCACACCGTGCCCAGTTCCGACTTTATACACTGAGAGTTGGCTTCCTATCGCGGTAACAGAAGTTGCTAAGAGGGGAAGCCTCGAACAAGGTTAGAGACAAGAAAATAGCCAACTTTCCAAAATTTTGACCAAGCTTTTATTAGCCAGACTCCGCTCCGCCTGGCAGGTATTAATGTTGGGCATCTATTGACCGCAAAAAAAGGATTAAATCATCCAGTGGCCTCTGAACATCAGTTTGTACTTGACTTGACTGTCGCCTTGGGGGCCTCTGCCGTCAGCGGCTTTATTGCCAATCGCCTACGACAGCCCGCGCTGTTGGGATATCTGGCGGCGGGATTGCTGATTGGCCCCTCGGGGTTTCGGCTGCTCAACGATGTTCAACAAATCGAAGACCTGGCTGAAATCGGGGTAGCTTTTCTCCTGTTTGCCCTAGGGGTCGAGTTCTCTCTGGCAGAACTGCGGCGGGTGCAAAAAATTGCCCTGCAGGGCAGCCTGCTGCAAATGGGCATCACCACGCTGCTGGTGATGGGGGTTTCGCTGGCGGTGGGGCTGGCCACGTCATTGCTGCAGGGGATCTTTTTAGGCTTTGTGCTGGCCCTGTCATCGACTGCCGTAGTGCTCAAAATTTTGACCGAGCGGGGAGAAATCGCCGCTCTCCACGGTCAACTAATGCTGGCCTTGCTGATTGCCCAAGATCTGGCGCTAGGGCTGATGCTGGCGTTTTTACCAGCCCTTGACCAGCCCCAGCGGTTTTGGCTAGTCCTGGTCGTAGCGGTGCTGAAGTTTGCCCTATTTTTGGGTGGCGCCAGCGCCATTGGACGTTGGTGCATTCCGCGCCTCATGAGCACCGTTGCCGCCACCGAAAGTCAGGAATTGTTTTTGCTGACGATTATCGCGCTCTGCCTGGGCATCGCCTGGATTACCTCTACCCTTGGCCTCTCCATTGAACTGGGAGCCTTTGTTGCCGGGCTGATGGTGGCCGAGGTGGACTATTCCGAACAGGCGCTGGGGCGCGTACTGCCGCTGCGCGATACCTTTGCCTGTCTCTTTTTTGCTTCGGTGGGCATGCTGATTGATCCCCAAGTCTTGCTAGACAACTGGATTGTCATCTTTGGGCTGGTGACGATTGTGATGGTGGGCAAAGCGATGATTATTTTGCCAGTGATTCTGCGATTCGGCTATTCCTTTAAGACAGCGCTGCTGGTAAGTGTAGGGCTCAATCAGATTGGTGAATTCTCCTTTGTGCTGTCGCTGCAGGGGCTAAATTTAGGTCTGATCGATGAGCAGCAGTATCTGCTGCTGCTGGGCACTACGGCCATTACGTTGGTGCTGACTCCAGCGTGGATTAACAGCGCCCCCTGGCTGACCCAATTGCTGCAGAAAATCCCCTATTTTGATCGCTGGCTGAGCCGGCGGGCCGAACCACAGCTCCTCTCGGTGCCCGAGACCCTGGCTGACCACGTGATTGTGGCGGGATATGGGCGAGTGGGTCAGGTAATTGTCAATATTTTGCTGAATCAGGGGTACACCGTACTGGTCATTGAAAATAGTGAAGCGGCTATTCAAAAGCTGCGGAATCGGCGTATTCCCTACATCTATGGCGACGCTGATGCCGAACAGGTGCTCGAAAAAACCCATCTAAATCGGGCCAAAGCGCTGGCGATCGCCCTGCCCGATCCAGCCAGCACGCGCCTGCTGCTGCAGCGTGCCCTCTCACGATCGCCACGCCTCGACATCATCGCGCGATCGCACACCGACCGCGAGATCGACCTGCTTGCCCAAATGGGCGCCCGAGAAGTTGTGCAACCCGAATTTGAAGCTGCTATGGAATTAGGTGCCCACCTGTTGCGCACCCTGGGAGAAGACGCCAACGGCATTCAGCAGGTTTTAAACAATATTCGTCGCGATCGCTATCAAAGCGTACGAAGTTAGAGAGAATACGGCGGCAAAAAATACGAGTAGGCACATACTGATTCTGTGTTCCTAATGCGTTTGCATATCATCCTCAACGGTCTACCGAGCCCATGATGATATCAATGCTGCCAAGAATAGCCATAACGTCAGCTAGCTTTACGCCTCGCAGCAAATGCGGCAAAATCTGCAAATTGTTGAAGTCAGCCGCGCGAATCTTAAAGCGCCAAGGAAAAGCGTTGTTATCACCCATGATGAAAACGCCAAGCTCACCCTTGCCGCTTTCGAGACGCACGTAATGTTCACCGGATGGAATCTTGAAAGTTGGCGGGATTTTCTTGCCCGCAAACTGATAATCAAAGTCATTCCACTCTGACTTTGGACCTTCCGACATGCGTTTGGCCTCTAGATTTTCATAGGGACCACCCGGAATCTGTTTACAAGCCTGGCGAATGATTTTCACCGACTCGCGCATTTCAGCCACCCGCAGGACATAGCGAGCCATGCAGTCGCCTTCAGTGGTGTATTGAATGTCCCAATCAAGCTCGTCATAACACTCATAGTGATCCACCTTTCGCAGATCCCACTTAACGCCCGACCCCCGTAGCATCGGACCAGATAGCCCCCAGGCGATCGCATCCTCCCGAGAAATTACGCCAATGCCTTCAATGCGACGACGGAAGATAGGATTGTTCGTAATGAGTTTTTCGTACTCGTCTACTTTAGGGAGAAAGTAGTCACAGAAATCCAGACACTTATCAATCCACCCATAGGGTAAGTCCGCGGCAACGCCACCAATGCGAAAATAGTTGTTGTTGACCATGCGCTGGCCCGTAGCCGCTTCCCACAGGTCATAAATAAGTTCGCGCTCGCGGAAAATATAGAAGAACGGTGTCTGGGCACCAACATCAGCCAAAAATGGCCCTAACCATAGTAAGTGGTTAGCAATGCGGTTTAGCTCCAGCATAATGACGCGAATGTATCTGGCGCGTTTAGGCACATCAACATCGGCAAGCTGTTCCGGAGCATTCACGGTAATGGCTTCGTTGAACATGCCAGCCGCGTAGTCCCAGCGGCTCACATAAGGTACAAACTGAACATTAGAGCGGCTCTCAGCAATTTTTTCCATGCCGCGATGCAGATAACCAATGACCGGTTCACAGTCAAGAACATCTTCGCCATCCAGGGTCACAATCAGGCGCAGCACCCCATGCATAGAAGGGTGATGGGGCCCCAGGTTGATGACCATGGGTTCGGTTTTGGTTTCAATGCGTGTCATGAATCCATCTGAGAGAGGTCAACGATAAAGGCGATCGCCATCAGCAATACGATGATTATTAAGTCAGTTTTGCCTTTCAGCTCAACCCACAACAAAGATTGCGTTTATTAGCGAAGAGTTGCCTTCTATTAATATAGAAGGTCTGATACCAGAATTTCTAATCCTGCTCATACCATTCGCTTAGGCGCAACATTATGGTTGCCTATGGGGTGGGGTGAGGGAGTGGGGGAGTGATGGCGTGGGGGAGTGATCGGGTGTATGCCTGACAGCATTCAAAAAAGGTGGAGTCTGCCCGGAGGGCTTTTGGGGAGGAACGAAGAGCGAAGACCTGAGAACCAAGGGCAAATAACCCAAAACTCAACCCCAAAATTGCAAATCCGAAATTGCCAATTGAGCCAAAAGCGAGGTATCCAGAATCGGAATGACGGAAGAAGCGGTAACCTTTCATCATGTGCCGGTAATGCCTCAGCCGGTGTTGACCGGATTAGGAGCCTGCCCCACATCAAATGATTTGCGGTGTTTTTTAGACGCTACGGTCGGCGGCGGGGGACACAGTGATTTGCTGTTGCAGAGCGATACGCAGATTCAATTAGTCGCCCTCGATCAAGATAAGATCGCGCTGCAGGCGGCGCAGCAGCGACTGGCAAAATATCGCGATCGGGTTACTTTTTATCACACCAATTTTGGTAAATTTACGCCCGATGGCCAAAAATTTGCCGGCATTTTGGCGGATATTGGCGTCAGTTCAGCTCAGCTTGATACGCCCGAGCGGGGCTTTAGTTTTCGGCAAACTGCTCCCCTCGACATGCGCATGAATCAGCAACAAACGATCACAGCCGCCGATATTGTGAATCACTGGGATGAGACCAATTTGGCCAACATGATTTATGCCTATGGCGAAGAGCGACTGTCGCGCCGCATTGCTCGCAAAATTGTGGAGCGGCGGCCTTGGCAGACAACGACGGAGTTGGCGGAGGCCATTGCCCAGTGTGTGCCGCCGAAATATCGCTATGGCCGCATTCATCCAGCGACGCGCACTTTTCAGGCCTTGCGCATTGCCGTTAATGCTGAACTAGAGGTGCTCAAAACCTTTCTGGCGATCGCGCCGGATTGGCTAGTGCCAGGGGGCCGCTTGGTCATCATTAGCTTCCACAGCCTAGAAGATCGCATGGTTAAACACGCTTTTCGCCAAGATGACCGTCTGCGGATCATCACCAAAAAGCCCATAGTTGCCACTAAGGAAGAGATTCAGGCGAACCCGCGATCGCGATCGGCAAAGTTGCGGGTAGCTGAGCGTCAGTCCAGCGAGAATATCGATTAAAACGCAAGCATGGCTGCGATTAGCTGGCAAGCTCTACTAAAAAACGCTGCTTATCCCTTTTTTTGGAGTACTTTGTTTAATAGCAAAGGTCTCTGGTTTACGGCTCATTAATTTTTCTCCGGGGCGATTTATGGACATTCGGAGGATTAGCATCCTAGGTATGCATAAGCTGTCCCCTTTGTGGAAGATGGATTTACACTCAAAATGGGAAAACTGAGGCACGCTTAGTGGCTGCTAGGCCCTTGCCAATATCAAGGCCTTGGCTTTCCATCGTTCTTTACCAGGACTTTCCCGATGACTTGGGAAGATGACGGTCAACTTAAACTGATGGTGGTGGACGACGAGCCAGACAATCTGGCTTTGTTGTATCGAACTTTTCGGCGCGACTTTGAAGTGTATGCAGCTGAAAACGGTTTCAAAGCGCTGGAAGTGCTAGAGTCAGTCGGAGAAATGGCGGTCATTATCTCCGATCAGCGCATGCCCCGCATGAACGGGACAGAATTTTTGAGCCGTACCGTAGAACAATTTCCCGATACCATTCGCATCGTCCTGACTGGCTACACTGATGTCGAAGATTTGGTAGAAGCTATTAACTCTGGCAAAGTATTTAAGTACATTACTAAGCCCTGGAATCCTCGCGAGTTGAAAACTGTAGTGACTCAGGCCGCGGAAACCTTTCGGGTGGTTAAACAACGCACTCAGGTTTTAACCCAATCTCTAGCCCGTGAATCGTTTTACAACGAGGTTATGAGTGCTATTCGCGAATCGCTGGACTATGACAGCATGCTCCAGACCATTGTGACCACTTTGGGTAAATCGTTTAATGCTGTCCACGCGACCCTATACGCCGTTGAAACAGAGGAGCAAGGTGCTGAGCTTGACAAGGGCCGCAGCTTTAATCAGCTGCAGTCGGATGCTTTGAACGTGCCTTTAGCCAGTCACAGTCTTAGCCTCAGCGAAAATGTCTTGTCGTCAGGTAATTTCAAGGTAGATACGGTAAAGCTGGACTCGCCGCTAACATCACTAGCGGTGCCGCTGCGTTACCAACAGGCGACCTTAGCGATCGTAATCTTGTATCACGTTGCCGAAGACGACGGTTGGCTTGATGCCACTGCAAAGCTCCTCAACAGCGTCGCGGAACAAATCGCCCTAGCAATTTCGCAAGCCAAGCTTTATCAACGCATTCAGATACAAACACAGCAGATGCGGGCGGAGCTGGAAGTCGCGCGACAAATTCAAACCAATCTGTTACGACAAAGCGTTCCTGACATCGAGAATATTCGCGTACAGGCTCGCTGTTTGCCCGCCAGAGAGATTGGTGGCGACTTTTATGAAATCTTTTCGCATCCTCAAGGACATATTTGGTTAGCAGTTGGCGATGTTTCGGGCAAGGGAGTCCCAGCCGCGCTATTTATGGCCAGTGCGATTTCAGTCTTGCGGCGTGAGCTCTCACAGGAGCGATCGCCCTCACCGGAAAAGGTGATGCAAAACTTAAATCGTAGCCTGTGGGATGATCTCGTCAGCAGCAACTGCTTTATCACGCTGGTGCTGGTCTGTTATGATCCGCGCACTCACAAACTTTGGTATGCCAATGCGGGCCACATTTATCCTTTAGTTTGGTCACGATCTCACATTGATGATCCCGCTGCTAAGCCCACCTATCTTAAAACGCGGGGAGTGCCGCTGGGCATTCTGGCTGACTGGCAGGCCAACGCGGGTGAACTAGAACTGCTGCCTGGTCATACGCTGCTGATGACCAGCGATGGACTCACAGAAGCATCCTTAGCGACCAATGGCGCTGACGGCAGCACCGCAATGCTGCAGCAAACAGGCTTATGGAAATTGCTGCAAAGGCAATCACACCCTCTCGAATTAGACCAGTTGCTGCAGGTGATTCAAGCCGGCAGTCTTGAACAAGAAGATGACCAGACGGCGCTGGCGTTGGAGGTGTTGGCATGATGCAGGCTGAACTGCACATTCCCAGCGACCTGAAGTTTTTGCCCATCATTGAAGATTGGCTGTTGGGCATGTTGCGCGCTGAGTTGGGAGAGTGGGGGGAATGGCCGAAGTGGGAAAGTCGACTGCGGTTAGTCATTGTGGAAGCCTATTCCAACGTAGTGCGCCACGCTCACCGCAATCAGCCGCACCTGACAGTGGTGCTCAAATTAGCTCTAGAAAGTGAATTTTTGAGCTTGGAAGTCTGGGATCAAGGCCAAGGGTTTGACTTGAAAACATATCTGCCGCCCGTGCCGGAGCGCCGGCAGGAAGGCGGTTATGGCTGGCTAATTCTCAATCGTCTGATGGACAAAGTGGAATATCAGACTGAATTGCCAGGCGGCAACAATTGTCTGAAGCTACGAGCCAATTTTCCCAATAACTACTCAATGTCGTCCCTCTCATCGCCGCCTGTCCATCCCTATCCTTCAAGTCCTTGGAACTGACTGAAGGAGATATTTTAAGCGGGCGGTGCCGCCCCATAGCAGGCGAGATGGGGCTGTTGAGTGGCCTTCGTAGCTAACCAAGCCCAAAGCTGATCACCTTGAGAAAAATGCCACCATTCATTGGGATGTTGCTGAAAACCGGCGGCTTCCATCACCACTCGCAGTAAATCTCGATCGCACTGCACCTGTCGACTCTGGTCATCAAGTTGATCTTGAAAGTAGTTGGGATGCGATCGCGGTGAAATTTCATCAATGGGGGAGCCCATATCGACTGGCCGACCGGATGCGTCCATTAAAGTCAGGTCAATCGCGGCCCCCGTGCTGTGGGGCGGCGGCGTTGTGGGATCAGGGCTCGGCAAAGCCCAAAATTGATACACCGTCTCCATCAGCGCTTGTTTTTCCTGGTCAGACATTTGGGCCAAAGCTAGCCCCTGCTGCTGAGCTAGTTCCTGCGCCGTATATTCCACCATGAACTGCTGCACGGAGAGGGGACGATAGGCGTCAAAAAGCTGCAGGCGCCAGCCTGGACGCCGATCTTGCAAATTTTGCTGAGCCTGCAGCAGCGCTGCAACCACAGACTTTCTTAACCAGTAAGGAGAGCGATCGCCATAGGGAGCGCCCAGCGCGGCATAGGGATGGGGCGTTATCACTGCAAAGGTTGCCAATGGCAGCGGCACCAGCGGTTCACCGCATTCTTCGATGGGAATTCTTTGATAGGGCTTCATGGGTAAGTCCTGATACCGCAGGTTTTCTATGGTGCGACCGTCGAGAAGCCAAGTCAATCAAAGCGATGGGCGACTTCACCGGCAGCAAAACTACGGCGATGCTGATATCGCTTTGTTCACCGTCCTGCCGTGTAGCCATTTGGATGCGACAGATTGACTAAAATGGGTGCATCCCAATTTTTCCATTGATTAATGCGATCGCTCCAACGATGCCTGGCATTACAGCTTGCTTGAAGATAAGCCGTCCGCACTAGACAATACTGATAAATTCACCATGACCTTATCCTCACCGCCCCAGCCGCGATCGCCAGCAGCCCGCTCCACCTCAACGAAGGAAACCGAAGAGTCGATCTTGCTGCGATCGCTGGTGCAGATATTGGTCAGTGTTGGCATTGCCTCCGTTCTAGTGGCGGCAGCGGGAATCACCCAGGCGTCCTACTGGAATTTGCTGGCGATTCCGCTCAGCGCTTTGGGAGGGTACTGGAGTTGGCGAGCCCGCCGCCGCAAGAATATTGCCGTTAAATTTCTAATTGCGTTTGGCATGCTGACCGCATTGGGAATTTTTCTCGCAAAAATGTTGGATGGCGAGGGCGATACTCGCATTCGGCTAGCAGAATTGTTAATTCATCTGCAGGTGCTGCACAGCTTTGATATGCCGCGCCGCAAAGATTTGGGCTACTCCGTCGTGATTGGTTTAATTTTGCTGGGAGTGGCAGCCACGATCAGTCAATCGCTGACGTTTGCTCCCATTTTGATTGCGTTTTTGGCGATCGCCCTGCCCGTACTCATGCTCGACTATCAGTCACGGCTACAGCTATTGACCCTGCCCACTGGCGTCAACTGGCGATCGCCGCTAAGAATTCGGCAGGTGGCCGGGCTGCTGCTCTTGACGCTCGGCCTCGGACTCACCATTTTCATTTCCTTGCCGCGACTGCCAGGCTACCAGATTCGTAACTTTCCCGTGAGCACAACGGTCGATTTTGAAGGGGAATTCAGCGGCGATCAGATTGTGAATCCGGGCCTTTCTGGGAACCAACTCTCGCCTGACTTGGCCGAACAGGATGACAGTGAAGGGGATAGCACTACGATTCAAGGTAATGCGCCAGCGCAAGGCCCAGGTGAGTTTAGCGGCACGAGCTACTACGGCTTTAGTCAGCAATTCAACCAAAATTTACGGGGCGTTTTGGAACCGCAGGTGGTCATGCGCGTGCGATCGCAGGCTCCAGGTTTTTGGCGCGTGCTGGCCTTTGACCGGTACACCAGTCAGGGTTGGGCCATTTCTCGCGAGGATGAGGTGGAAGTGTTTAAGCGATCGCTGACCTCTTTTCGCACCAAACTGCCCATCGCCGCCAATAAATCGCTGATTTACAACTCGCGCGGGCGCCAGCGAGAAATCGTTCAAACTTACACTATCGTCAATGGCTTGCCTAATTTAATTCCAGCGCTTTATCAGGCCGATGAGCTGTACTTTCCCACCCGTGAGGTAGCCATTGATGCCGAAGGTTCCCTGCGATCGCCGATTCCCCTGGCAGAGGGGATGACCTACAGCGTGGTATCGAAGGTACCCTACCGCGATCGCACTCAGCTACGCGCCACGCCCCAGGACTATAGCGATGAAATGCGACAGGTTTATTTGCAGGTCCCGCCAGAGATTCGCGAGCGGGTGCGCCAACAGACCGAAACCTTACTCGCCCAGTCGCCGCAGCCGCTTAATGATGCCTATGAACAGACTCTTTACCTAGCTCAGAGTCTCAAACAAAACTACACCATACAAACGGCACTACCCTTTTTTGCCGAAGGTGAAGACTTGGTGGAGTCGTTTCTTTTCACCTATGAAGGTGGCTATCCGGACCATTTTTCCACAGTGCTGACGATAATGCTGCGCAGCATCGGAATTCCAGCGCGGCTGGTCACTGGCTTTGATACCGGTCGATTTAACCCGTTTACCGGCTACTACGTCGTCAATAACACGGACGCCTATGCCATTACCGAAGTCTTTTTTCCGGGATATGGCTGGTTCGCCTTTGACCCGATTCCGGGCCACGAACTCATTCCTCAGTCCATTAAAGACAGCCAAACGTTTTCGGTGCTGCGCCAATTTTGGAACTGGGTAGCGGGCTGGTTGCCCACCCCCGTTTCAAGCTGGTTATCTGGCGTTTTTGCCTGGCTAGTGGCCAGCCTGTCTCGCTTAATCCGTTTCTTTAGTGAGGGGATCATCGGCTTTTTGGCCGCTATCATGACGCTAATTGGACTGGGCTTTTTGGGTTGGCTGGGGTGGCAAGGCTGGCGACACTGGCGACTCAACAGACGCTGGCAAAAGCTGCCTCCAGTTGAGCGTTTATATCAGCAAATGCTGTCCTGGTTGGCAGCGCAGGGCCACCCCAAACATCCCACCCAAACGCCGCTGGAATATGCGATCGCCCTGCACCAAACCCCTAAATTTGCCAAAGGGGAACAGGTGATGGCGATCGTACAAGCCTATATACGCTGGCGCTACGGCAGTGCGCCCACCGATCCGCAGGCGTTGCGACAGCAGCTTCAAGTTTTGAAAAATTTTCGATAAGTTGTTTTAACAGTGACAATGGCGGTCTTGAGAAAGCCGGTCCTGATTAGCTGAAACCTTTATGGGCTCACGAGCAAGATGCCAGCTTTACCTCCCCATCCCCCTCATACCCTAAGCCTGCCATAATTCCCTTAGCCGCGCTGATTCATTAAAAAGTCACCGATACTATTTGTCCACCGAGACTGATCAACCGTTACCAGTAAGCTGTGGCCGGTGTTGGGAAACACGACTAGCTCTTTCGGGCCCGGCAAGTTGCCATAAATACGATTAATTTCGTCGAGGCTAGTCCAGCGATCTTGTTCGCCGTGCAAAATAATAGTTGGCACAGTGACAGACTTGGCATAGTTTGCCGGATTATGGAAAAAGCCGTTGTAACCATGTTGAATGCTGCCCCAAAGCACCAACAGCTCGGCAACGCCGGCAGTGGGAAAGTCTTGAGCTTGCATGCGGGTTTTGACCGCTGACATAAAGTAAGCAAAGGGCATCTCTAGCACAGCGGCGGCGGGCTGCAGACCGTTGGCGATCGCCTTCATAATTGCCGCACTGCCCATGGACACACCGTATAGAACGTAGGGTGGGGGCAGCCCGATTTGTTCCGCGTGGGCCATCGCCGCTGCAACATCTTCGGCCTCGCGCATCCCCAAGGTTGTGGTGTTGCCGCTAGAGCCCCCTTGTCCCCGAAAATCGACCATTAGGGTGTGATAGCCCAACTGATTAAAGATGCTAGCGGGCAGCATTAGCTGGTGGGCTTTGTTGCCGCCGTTGCCAGGGAACAGCAGCACCGTGCCGTTGGCTTCGCCATAGTAGGGAATGCGCCATGCTTCCAGCCATTCAGTCTCATTGATAGCGATGCGTTCGGTAGCATAATCAAGCCCAAACTCTGCCGGCTTGCGAGCATTTTCGGGTTTGGGAGCAAAGGCCAGCCCCGGCAGCATCGAGTCGTTGTAGTGGGTGAGGGTGTAAGCGCCAAAAAAGGCCAGCCCATTCACCAAAACCAGCAGCACGCCGAGAAAAAACAGCAGATAAACGCGGGTTTTGCGGCTGAGCAGCCCCGCCGCGAAGAAGGCCACGAGACCAATGCCCGCCAGCCAAAGGGCAATCGTGATTAGAGGCAGTTGACTGAACGCGAAGCGGCCTTGGGGCTGCAGCCAGAAAAACGCGATCGCCCCCAGCAACAACGCGCCCCATGCCAAAAAGCCAACTTGCAAACAGACTACGCGAGTTCTAGACCGAGAGCGAATCATTGCAACTTTCCCTAATGGTTAGACCGAATCCAGGCGCTGGACTTTGAGCAGCAAAGAATTAACCACGACGGTCACCGAACTAAAAGCCATCAGCCCTCCTGCCACAGCCGGACTGAGGCTGAAGCCGTAGGCTGGCAGCAGCACGCCCGCCGCCGCTGGAATGCCAATCAGGTTGTAGGCGAAAGCCCAGGCCAGATTTTGTCGAATTTTAGCAACAGTTTTTTGACCCAGACGCAAAGCTTCTAAAATTCCGCCAAGGCGATCGCGCATCAGCACCACGTCGGCCGATTCAGCGGCGATATCAGTCCCTGAGCTGAGGCTGATGCCCACGTCGGCTTGGGCCAGTGCGGGGGCATCGTTGATGCCGTCGCCCACCAGCGCCACTCGACGGCCCTGAGCCTGCAAATCGGCCACGGCTTGGGCTTTGTCAGCGGGTAACACTTCGGCAGTGACTTGGTTAGCAGGCACTTCCACCGCCTCAGCAATCGCCTCAGCCACGGCAGCGCGATCGCCCGTTAGCAGATGCACGGAAATTGACTGCTGCAGCAAGGCGGCAATGGTCTCAGCGGCGGCGGGGCGGAGCTGATCGGCCACCGCAATCAGGCCCACTACGCGATCTCCCATCGCCACGTAAACTGCGGTCTGTCCTGCTGGCATCTGTGCCATTGCTGTAGCCGCTGCTTCAGCAATATCAAGGCTTTGTTGAGTTAGCCAGCCGGCCTTGCCCAGCCAAACGGACTGCGGCTGCTCCTGCCAGGTGACGGTCGCGACCACACCCAGGCCAGCCTGAGTTTGAAAATCAGTGACGTTGGGAAGCGAAAGATTTTGGTCGGCGGCGGCCTGCTGAATAGCGATCGCTAACGGGTGCTGGGTGCCGCTTTCGACGGCGGCAGCAATGCTGAGCAGATCGCTTTCACTGAGCGCCGCATCAATTACCTGGCAGGCGGTCACCTCGGGTTTGCCCTGGGTCAGAGTGCCGGTTTTGTCAAAGACAACGGTGTCGATCTCGCTTAGGGTTTCTAGCACGTCACCGCCGCGAATTAGCAACCCGTGCTCCGCTCCCATGCCCGATCCCACTAGAATTGCTGTCGGCGTTGCCAATCCTAGCGCACAGGGACAGGCAATCACCAGCACCGCGATCGCCAGTTTCAAACTCACCAGCAGCGTCGAGGACTGCAGCGTCATCTCATGGCTCGCGTGAACCGTTCCCAGGGCGCTGTGCATGACGTCGGGCCAAACCGACAGACCGATAAAATACCAAAACAAAAAGGTCAGCGCGGCCAGCGTCAGCACGCCATAGGTGAAATAGCCGGAAATAATATCCGCCAGCCGCTGAATCGGCGCTTTGCGCGTTTGGGCTGATTCCACCAGACGAATCATTTGTGCGAGGACAGTCTCGCCGCCAGTTTCCGTTACCTTGAGGGCGATCGCCCCGGTCTGATTCAGCGTGCCGGCCACGACGCTATCTCCTGGCTGCTTTTCCACCGGCAGGGATTCTCCCGTCAGCATCGACTCATCCACCGTG
>JBCCJU010000029.1:0-40921 GCA_039027715.1 Cyanobacteria bacterium P01_C01_bin.120 | reverse complement strand
GTTTTGATGACCTTGTCCAGATGAACGCAGTGTTCACCGTTGCCCTTGAGGGCCATACGAGCGGCGTTGATGGGCTTGACCTGTGACCCAGTGGGCGGGCTGGTGCAGGTGCCCTGCATCGAACGCAATGCGATGGGAGCAGTCAAGGCCATCAACGCCGCTCGTATGGCCCTCAAGGGCAACGGTGAACACTGCGTTCATCTGGACAAGGTCATCAAAACCATGCGCGATACTGGCCATGACATGCACGAAAAATATAAAGAAACCTCCCGAGGAGGTCTGGCCCTGAATGTTACTACCGTCAACGTTATTGAGTGCTGATGGCCGCCTGGCAAACGGGCGCGGCCTTGAATAACTGAGCTTGAGCTTTGGTGACCGACGGACCAGCCAGCCGCTGCAATCGGACTACACGGCCATTATTCTTGGCTTTAGCTGCCACTTATCGAGATTGCTAGAGCTTGACGGATGAATAAAGTACCTGATTGGTGGCAGGGTAGCTGGGTGGCTGGGTGACTGGGTAAGAGAGGGTGGTGGGGAGGTGATTCATTTGCACATCCCTCAGCTGTCGCCTATGACTATCCAATCCAAAAGGTAAGGAGATTTCTGGAAATAAAAATATCCATCCTCCGGTGCGTCACGCTGCGCTGACAGCACCCTACGAGAGGTAAATTCTTTCCTGGAGATCCCCTGACCTTCAAAGTGCCACGCCCGCCCGGCTACCGCCTGCCGTTTGCTCTACTCCATACAAACAGTGCCTTTCGTTCTTCGTTCTTTATCCTCTGCCCTCACACCTTTTCCTTCTTCAATTGTTCAATCCACTGTCGGGTTCCAAACGACTGGCAGGCCAGCGATGCCACTTGGGCCGCCTGGGTCAATACCTGATGAAACTCGGACGAGGGTTCATAAGCTGCACAAAACGCTCCGTGAAAAATATCTCCAGCCCCTAATGTGTCCACTGGCTGAATCTGAGGCACCGTTAGTGCTCCAGACTGCGCTGCGGTGCTGTAGAGAATAGGACGTTCACCGCGCGTTACGGCTACCTGAGGGATTTGTAGAGATCGCAAGTAGGCGATCGCCTGATGCTCGGTTCCAACCCCTGGCGGCGAAAAATTAGCGGAAGCGATAACCGCCGTTGCCAGCGGCAGCACGCGGTCAAACCCCGGTTTCCAACTGCCGCCATCGATGATGACCGGAATGTTTTTCCGCTGTGCCTGCTGCGCCAGCATCTCGCTAATGGCCATTTGGTGACCGTCGATCAGTAGACAATCAGCTGAGGGCATTTCCTCCGGCGACGTCTGGGGTGACGGGCGATCCGCCGCATTGCGGGAAATGACGGCGCGATCGCCTGTCGCTACATTCACCACAATTGAAGAAAATGGAGGCGGCACCTGAGTGTCTGGCAGCAAATCCACCAGTTCGACTCCCTGCTGCGCCAGATCGTCGCGGACTATGGCAGCCAACGGATGCTGCCCTAAAACGCCCATTAGTCGGGCGTGTCCGCCCAAGGCGCTAAATGCGATCGCGGCATTGGTCGCCGGGCCGCCTGCCGCCAACAGCACCGCTTCTGCCACCTGCTTTTCATTGGGCTGCAGCGCCTGCTGAGTTTGATAAATGCAGTCCAAGGTAATCAGCCCCACAAAAACCCCTGTTTTCACCACTTATCCCGATTCTCCAAAAGCTGCCTACAGATTTACTTTCCCTACTCCCTCCCTCACTCCCTTACTCCCTCACTCTCCAACTCCCCAACTCTTCTGACGTCTATAGCTCCACGACAGAGAACTAGTAATTATCTCCGTCGGTGAACAACTGGGTTTATTCTGAAGCACAACCCCCAAGACATTTGATTTGTGACAGATCTCCACGGCAACGGCACTTTATATATTGTCGGCACGCCCATCGGCAACCTTGCCGATATGACCTTTCGCGCCATTGATACGCTGCAGCAAGTTGCCCTGATCGCTGCTGAAGATACGCGCCATACCGGCAAGCTGCTGCACCATTTTCAAATTAAGACGCCCCAAACTAGCTACCATGCCCACAATTGGCGTAAGCGGCTGCCGAAGCTATTGGACTATCTGCGACAGGGAAAAGATCTGGCGCTGGTCAGCGATGCGGGCATGCCAGGAATTTCTGATCCGGGCTTTGAGCTGGTGGAAGCCTGTACCGATGCGGGTATACCAGTCGTCGCGATCCCGGGGGCCACTGCCGCCATCACCGCCCTCTGTGTCTCGGGGTTGCCGCCACAGCCGTTTGTCTTTGAAGGCTTTCTGCCCGTCAAGGGCCGCGATCGCCGTGAGCAAATTGCCCGCCTCGCCACCGAGCCGCGTACGCTTGTCCTTTATGAAGCGCCTCACCGACTGCTGACTACTCTCGCGGATTTGCAAACTGCTTTTGAACCTGAGCGGCGCCTCGCCGTCACCCGCGAATTAACTAAACAGTTCGAAGAAGTGTGGCGGGGATCTCTGGCTGAAGCAATCGCTCACTTCACCGCTACGCCCCCCAAAGGCGAATTCACCCTCGTTATCGCTGGCAAAACTGCCGCTGCTGAGCCCGCACTATCAATTGAAGATTTGCAGCAGCAGCTGATTCAACTATTGGCAGCCGGCCTATCGCGATCGCAGGCTAGTCGTCAGCTGGCGCAAACAACTCCGTACAGCAAGCGAGAAATTTACCAGATAGCGATCGCGCTACCCAATTTCCAGGCAGCAGAAGCCAAGCCTGCTTTAGACTCATCTGCCGAAGAATAATCGCTGTCCCCTTGGCAACCCATGTAGTCTTTGTCACTGCTTTATGAAGAATTGCCACAGTCCATAAAAAATCCGTTAAGCTCCTCTATGAGCACGCGCCCATTAATATAAATGTCCTTCATTTGAGAAAGGGTTATGCTACCAAACCTGTCAAGCTTCTTGGTGCTGCCTGAAGCCACCTTTAGCTTTGAGCCTAATTTTGAGTTCCTGGATTCGACCGCCATACTTGATCTCGTTGACGCCTTCAGTCCTGATGCCGCCGCCTTTGTGCTGGATGGCATTGATACGCTGAATACTGCAACGGGGGATTTCGACATTACGTCTGGGGTCCTGAGTGGTACCTTAGTTCCCTTGGAGGGTGACGCTATCACCATCGAGATCGATGCACCGACCCTATTAACTGAAGCCGGTGAATTGCTCGCTGATGCCGTTGGCGATTTGTCTTTGGTTGGCGGCATCGTCAATGCTAATTTGACGATCGGTGACACTCTGTACGAAGTGACCGATTTCGATTTGGCCACTTTTGCTGCTGATGGATTTGACTTCTTAGTCTCTGAAGTCGAGACCGCTTTTCCCATTGATGATGGCGCCCTGTTGGTGGACATCGAAACCCCATTGGGATTACTGGCCGGCGTGATCGATCTTGCCGGTGGGGACCTCGATATTGACTTGGCTACCCCAGCCGGTGACCTGGATTTTTCAGTGCCATTTAGTCCCGAGGCCCAAATCGAATTCGATGTGCCTACTCCTGTTGGAGATGCCGCCGCTGTTGTCAACTTTTTCACCGGCAATATTGAAGTTCCGTTAGCCTTTGGCATGGGTTTTGATATTCCTTTAGACAGCCTATCGGGAGAACTGGCTTTAAGTGATGGCACTGCGACTCTGGCGTTGGACACGCCATTAAGTGATGTGCTGGGACAAGTCGAGACCAGCTTTGAAGTGGACGAATTAGTGGGCGATGCTGTCTTTGATTTCCTGACTGGAGTGTCCATTGATGCGTCGCTGCTGGGCAGCCAGCTCGATTTGTTGGCAACCTCCACGGCTGACGAGACTTTCGAGACCAGCGTCGACTTGGCAGCGTTGAATGAGGCGGCGATCGCTACTCTGACTGAAACCAACGGCGCACTGAGTCTTGACTCTGGCCTTCTCAGCGGCACCGTTTCTGTTGGCGCGGACACGATAGAGGTGGCTGAATCCGTCGATGATCTGTTCAGTTTGCTGACGGGTCCCCTCAGCGACCTACTGGCACTCTCGCCTGCTGCAGTTTAAGTCGCCATCAGCTTTTAACGCCTATACGGAACGAAGAATTCTGTCTTTTCAGCATCCACCTTATGGACTCTTTGATGTCTCTGAGGTGGATTTTTAGTGCCTTAAACTAAAGCAGGCTGAGGCCTCAATGGCGCTCTGATAAACGAAAAATATTGTTTGGACAATGAACAATTGCCGGCGATCGCTGTTCTTTCTTCATTTGTAAGCATCGGTACCATGACTTGCGATCGCGATCGCTCAGCAGGGGAGGCTTGATAGTTCCTGTCGATTCAGGAGCTCGCTTTGACTTCAGCGAAGAAACTGCTTGGCGACCTATCTCTTGGCAAATTACTTAAGTGAGCAACATTAGCGATCAAGGCCGTTGCCAACGAATAAGAATCTATTAAAAAGCCTAAAAAGCAGAGGGTTGCAGCTCGATTGTAGGGGGTCTGCTTCATCTCGGATTCATGTCCGAACCGCTATGGCTAAATCAGCTTTGCAATTAAATGCCGACATTTTCTGAGGATTGCAAGCGTTTTAGGCAGATATCTTAAAACAGTTCAAGGGCAAGGCGCCCGGACTGAATCCCTGGATGGATTACGAACTGTCGTATTTAGAGTTGAGGCACGTATAGTCATGCAATTTTCGTCACTAAGTTCCAAATTGGCGTTGGCCGGTCTTGCAGTAGCTGGCACCGTAGCCATGCAGCATCCTACACAAGCTGCTAGCTACACTGTTGATGATTTTTCCCAGTTTGAATCAGGGCAGAGCATTGAAGGGCTCGGAACCGTTCATGAGCTGCTGAATATTGATGCCGTCAACGGTGATGCAGTTGCCATCTTTGAAGGTGGAGAGAAAACCGACTCGACTTGGTCCTACCAATCCAATACTGGAACTAGGATCAATGGTGGACTTAACTTGGGCGGGTTCTCGGAAGTTGGCACCAAGAAAAACAATCGTAACAATAGCTTCCGATTCACTTTTAAGGATGGCTTTGTTGCTTCTGAGTTTTCACTATTAATGCTGGATTACGGCGATTACAATGCGTTTAATGCTGGTGAGCACAATGTTTACCTGACAGCCTATAGCGGTGAACAGCAAGTCAGCCAAGACTCTTTATCGGGTCAGGGGGGCGTTGGCGGCAAGGGAGACGCTACCTACCTTAGAGAGAGCAACAATTTTGGCCGCACTAATTTAGCAATTGCAGGTGAAAATATCACTGCAGTTGAGCTGACCTTTGATTTTATGAAGGGGAATAACAGCTATGACAAGTCCTTCGATCCTTTCCTGGGTTTTGATAGCCTGAGCTTTACAGCTAGCTCGGTTGAAGCGACAGATGTTCCTGAACCAGCTTCGGCCCTGGCGCTCTTGGCGGTTGGCGCCGTGGGAACGACCGCTCTAAAGCGTAAGAAAGCTGCCTAACTGACTGATAAACCAACTTAATAACCAACGTGAATCTTTTAACCTCCTACTGAAGTGAATACATCAGTAGGGGGTTTTCACTATGCGCCTAAAAGCAGAGGCATCACAATGCTGGCAAACTCATAGAACTGATGATTGACAGCCGTCACTAATGACTTTGTTATCGGCAAACTGTCAATCACCATGCCAGCAGAAAGCGCCATCATGTAGAGAATTGAGTACTTAAATAGGGATTTTGCCTGATCGCGATCGCTGGGCGCTTGCAGCAGCAGCCAGGCTTTTTTGATGAAAATCCAGCCAAGATAAAGGGCGATCGCGCTGTAGACCCAGCCAGTCGCGTGCAGCGGCACTGTCATCAGCAGGGTAATTGGCACTAACAGTAGCGTGTAGGCCCAGATCTGCTTGGCCGTTGCTTCGTCGCCCACAATCACTGGCAGCATGGGTACACCTACTTTGGCATAGTCGTCTTGAATCACTAGCGCCAATGCCCAAAAGTGTGGCGGCGTCCAAATGAAGACGATGGCAAAAAACAGCCAGGCGGCCCAGCTCAGTTCGCCGGTGACGGCGGCCCAGCCAGCCAGCGGCGGAATCGCTCCGGCAGCACCGCCAATCACGATATTTTGCGTTGAAGAGCGCTTGAGCCAGTGGGTGTAGACGCCGACATAAACCGCAATGCCCAGCATCTCTAAAGCGGCGCTCAAGAGGTTAGCAACAATGGCCTGTAGAGCAAACGCTGCCGTCGCTAAGGCGATCGCAAAAATCAGGGCGTCTCGCAGCTGAATGCGGCCAGAGGGAATCGGTCGATGTCGAGTACGCTCCATGTCGTAGTCGATATCGCGATCGTAAATACAGTTAATGGACTGGGCTGACGCCGCCGCGAGTGCCCCAGTGAGCAGGGTGACTATCAGCAGAACAGGATCAACGGTGCCATGGGCGGCTACTAACATGCTCGCAGCCGTCTCAATCAGCAGCAATGGAATAATGCGGGGCTTGGTAAGCTGCCAATAGCTCTGGCAGACTTGCCAAAAGCTATCGTGATGAGTGGTTGAACGCTGCCAAGTGGAAGAGGTCTGCATATGCAGGAAAATCCTTATTAAAAGAGCAGTTGAACAGATCGAACCAGGCGAATAAACTAGGCTGGTGAAGCGGGGGGCGAGGTTTCAGAGTAGGCAGCATCCACCGCCAGGCGATCGCGCACCGCTAGCACAGTAAACGCCACTAAGGCGGCAGTTAAGGCGGCCCCAACCGTGTGGTGAATGACCGTGAGCAGCTCTACCTGGAGATGTAATCGCAGCGTCGCCAGACCCAGCGCCACCTGTGCCGTCAACAGCACTCCAATCGCCACGGTGAGTCGCCGCAACCAGGGATGTAATGCGGGAGTTCGCCAGGCAACTAGGAACAAAGCCAAAATCGCGATTGTTGGTGGAGCTACTCCCAATAAATGACTGTTCATGACCTGACACAGTTCGGCGCCGCCCAAGCACTGATGAGCGGCCCAGCGCGACCCGACGAGTGCGCCCAGTAAACACTGGCCGTACACCAGAACGGACGCAACGCCACCGATCATGGGCAGTCGGCCTGCCGTTCCTAACCCCTGATAGGGCGTGAGGCACAATCCCATGACCAACAAAGTTAACAGGAACGCTAATGCCGTTCCCAAGTGGGCGGTCACAATGTCAAATCGCAACAGTTCGGTGACGGTTAAACCGCCCAAAGCCCCTTGCACCAGAATGAGAAAAACTGCGCCCAGTGAGGCCCAGGGCAGCCAGGTTGGCACATCGCGACGACACCACCAGGACTGCACCGCTAGCCAAATCGCCATTAGCCCGATTAAGGAAGCATCCATCCGATGAAACCATTCCAGAAATACCCGTAGGTTCATCTGCTGACGGGGCACAATTTGGCCGTAACAGAGGGGCCAGTCGGGACAGGCCAAACCCGCATTCATCACGCGAGTAGCACTACCGACTGCCATTAAAGCCAAGGTCGCAACTGCTAGTTTCCAAATCAGTCGCCGAATTCGCATCGGAGCAGGAGTTGGCTGCTTATTCGCAGCGCGCTGACGCCATGACCGGGGAGAAATCTCAAAGGGGATATTAGCTGACATATATGAAGTTATGTGGCCGATCCAAAATTCCATAACCGAATTTCTCAATGCCCAGTAAAGTCATTGGGTCATTAATAATCCAGTGGGATTAGCTAACACTTTAGAAAGAGAGATTTTAATTCCTCAAAAGCTTTAGGGTTTTCTTCGGAATTTATTGAACAATTCAATAACTCTTGTAACGTTTCCTAAAGCCTCCACCAGCTACTTTGTCTGGCACTGATGGTGTCGCCAGCCTTGGTGTTAGGCTCTTTTCGGGGACTTGCTGAAGCTGAATTTTTGAACGTATTTGTTTAAGTCAAGAGATCTTGATTGACTGCTCGCGGAAACAGCCTTCGTGCCGTTGATTCTTACCTTGGATTCGGTATTTTTGATGAAATATTGCGAGATGAGACATCCCAATATTTCGACTTCATTGCTCGGCTGCAACCTTTTTCTAACCATTGACAAAGCTCACCATGACCACACCATTTCAGCAACTTAAAGCTAACGTTAAGGCCCTCGGAACAGACCTCAACGCCGACACACTTTCGTCTGCCAAAGCAACGGTTGAAGACTGGGTAAAAACAAACGCCAGCGCGATCGCGGACAAAAAAGCCCCGGCGGAATTTAACGGCACCATGATGCAGTGGTTTCACTGGTATCTTCCTGCTGACAGTACTCATTGGAAAAAGCTCAAACACGATGCTGAAACGCTAGCCCAAGCTGGATTTACGGCACTCTGGCTGCCCCCGGCTTACAAAGGCATCGGCGGCAGCTATGACGTTGGTTATGGTGTTTATGACATGTTTGACCTGGGAGAATTCAACCAGCGGGCCACCATTCCCACCAAATACGGCACTAAAGACGAATATGTTGACGCGGTGAAAACCTGTCGGCAAAACGGTATCCAGATTTACGCGGATGTCGTGTTTAATCACAAAATGGCTGCTGATTACGAAGAAGAATTCGACGCCATCCCGTATGATCCCAACAACCGCAACCGCGCTATAGGCGGCCCGCGCAAAATCAAAGCCTGGACTGGATTTGACTTTCGCGGCACCAACGGCGCTGGTGGGCGCGGCGACAAATATTCCACCATGAAGTGGCACTGGTATCACTTCGACTCGGTGGACTACAACAGCGCTGATCCTGAGTTCAAAGCGATTTGGAAAATGGCCGACAAAAGCTTTGAAACCAAGGTTGACCTGGAACGAGGCAATTTTGACTTTCTTATGGGCAGCGATCTCGACATGAATCATCCGGAAGTCAAAGGCGAGCTGAAACACTGGGGCGAGTGGATACTCGACGATATTGGCGCAGATGGCTTCCGCTTAGATGCGATTAAACATATCAACGGCGATTTCTTTAACGAGTGGCTCGACCATTTAGAAGCTCACACCGGTCGCGATTTATTCTGCGTTGGCGAATATTGGACTTACGACTTTAATACGCTGAGCTGGTACATCGGCAACTCTGGCGGGCGACTCAATTTATTTGACGCACCCCTACATCACAACTTCCATATCGCCAGCAAAGCCGGTGGACACTACGACATGCGCCAGCTCTTTGACGGCACTCTGATGAAGGAACTGCCGCTGTTTGCCGTTACCCTGGTCGAAAACCACGATACACAGCCGCTCCAATCGCTGGAAGCCGTTGTGGAATCTTGGTTTAAGCCCCTGGCTTATGCCGTCATCCTGCTGCGAGAGCAGGGCTATCCCTGCGTCTTTTACGCTGATTACTATGGCGCCCACTACAAAGACAAAGGCTATGAAATTTGGCTGGACTCGCACCAGTGGATTATCGATCGCCTCTTGTTTGCTCGCACCAATTTTGCCTACGGCCCGCAGTACGACTACATTGACCATTTCAACACCATCGGCTGGACTCGGCTCGGCTCGGAGCATCATCCCTATGCGATGGCGGTGATTCTCAGCGATGGCCCAGCTGGTCAAAAGTGGATGGAAGTCGGCAAGCCCCACAAGGCTTTCTATGACATCACCGGCCATATTAAGGAACCGATTTACACCAATGAACACGGTTGGGCCGAGTTTCGCTGCAATGGCGGCTCCGTCTCTGTCTGGGTAGAGCAAAATCCACTGCTGTCCCAACTGGAAGGCATCGAGGTTGGATAGTCAAACACTTCAGAATTAACCTTGCTGGCGAGATATTTCGCCAGCAAGGTCAGAAGTAGCGGTTGGGGGCCAAATCGGATTCCACTGCGCAAGTTCTGCTTATCCGACTTGATGTAATCTAAGGGCTGTCATCCGGTCGCGGTCAGGTCCTTATGCGGAAGGCATGTCAGCCCCTAGCTTAGTTTGCGGAGCGGGCGCGGGTGGGCTGATACCGCCAGCATTCTGGCTTTAATTGCTGACGCGCCCTAGCTGCGTGGAATAACCCCTATTTCACGCAGTTCTCCCCAAATGAATCAATGACAGGACCTAGGCCGTCTGCATTTCTGCCGGGAAAAGCTGACGCACATCAATCTCTTGCCAAAAATCTATAATTTCTGCAGCCGTAATCTGGGGATGTGTGGCGTGGAAAAAATGCTGACCGTTGGGACAGAGCCAAACGCGATCGCCCTGCTTGAGCCAAGAATACCAACTCTGTATTTGCTCTAAATCAACAATCGGATCGGCTTGACCACCACAAACCAGTAGCGGCACGGGTACGTCATCAGCTGGCAAATTAAACTGATGCAGTAGCGAGTGCAGCGACAGCGATTCGGTCAAATCTCGTTCAAGGAGCTCCAAGAGTCCCGCCAAGCAGTGATGACTTTGCCGCCCAAATAGGTTATGAATCATCTGCGCCAATACCCGAGTGCGGCTGCAAGGCAGCAGATTGAGCTGTTTATAGTAGTGTGCTTTCCAATCCCAGGTTGCCTGAACACCTACCGCTAACAGCGTTAGTGATTTAACTCGCTGCGGAAAGCGACGCGCATAGAGCAGTCCGACTAATCCACTGGTGCCGTGGCCAATGAGATGCAGGGGACGATCGCAGCTTTTCAGATAGTCATGCAGTAATATCAACGCTACTTCCAAGTCGCTCGGCTCATCGGGCGTTTGCGAATATCCCCAATGGTCGACTACGCGATCGCAATTCAGGGGCCCCAACAGCTGCTGCTCAAACCGGCGAAAACTCGGATTGACGCTAAGCCACAGGGCTCCGGGGGTGTTTGAATTCAACGCTTGAGTCGTCATGGGTAAAGCATCAAAGGAGATATTAAAGGCAAAAGAAATACACTACAGCTTCCAACTGTTACAACCGCCGCCGACTCCTGTCGGACCGCTGAAAAATATCAATCACAGGCTTAACAAGGCGTCTAGCTTGGATAGCCCTAGGGTGATTAGGTTCATGACAACGTCATCCTTTTCGTCTTTACAAGCTCATCGGTCAGAAACACACCTTGTTGAAACCTATTCTGATTTACTACTCCCAAGTAGGGAGGCATTGACTGTCTGCAGGAGGGACAAAACCAAGAGACTCCGGTGGTCGAAACATGGCGCAGCAAGACATCGGAACAGCAGAGACAAATCATTTCAAGTTGCGTTACCCTCGAAAATTAGAAAAGGGGGCACTGGCTTTTCAGGTAGTCAGGTTGTTGGCTTAGATGCCCCCAGAAGCTTTGATTAGTCAATTGACTGCGGTTTAGACCAACTCACTTAGCGGCGATCTAACCAAGGAAAAATTATGGGCTGCCTAGAATAATCAGCGCTGTATTCAAATGCGATCGCTAGAAGCCATGCAATCACTTCCTGTTCAATCGCCAAAAATGTACGCATAACTGCAAAGACCTCGAAGCAGACCTAACTATTACCCGGCTTATTGAGAAAGTGATTCAATAAGCTAAGAGCAATATAGATCAGAATCACTCTCAATAACAAACATAAACTTATGTATCATATTTCCTTTTGTTGTCTGAATATGGGCAAGAAAAGTCGGCTGAAATTGAGCCTTAATCAGGATCTCAGCTTCTCAGACAAGAAATAAATAGCGAGCTTTCTGCAGTTAATTCAGCTTTATAAAAGAAAACCTTTATATTTTCTGGCTGACGCTTATTGAAGATTCAAGGCAAGACAGCCGCCGCTCGTTCCGCTAGAACCAGACAGTAAGAGAGTTACTTGTAAATGGCGTACCCAGTCGTTGGGGTTTGGCACTGCCCAATCCTGACAGTCACTTTGTCTTTAGATGGGTTATTCAAGCGCAGATCCCTAAGCCGTTTAACTGTGGGCTAAGCACCAGAAGATTGCTGGGTGCGAAGCCTAAAGAACTCAGGGACTTGATTGCCTTAGCTCCAAAAGCACTGACTTTGAAAGGTACAGAAGTTGAAGAGCCGCTATTCGGCCCACTGCCGGGTCAGGTTGGCCAAGCTTTTACACAGCAAATCAAACTGATCGCTTTTACCTGATTGCGCATAGAGCGATCGCCGCACAGTATCTAAGTCAAACAGAATCTCGCGCTGGGCGGGATCTTTGACCCAACTGTGCACCCAACCCACAGCGGCCAATCGCACCCCTGATTTGACTGGATTGACTCGATGTAAGGTTGACGAAGGATAGGCGATCGCTGAGCCAGCAGCATACTTATAGCTGCGTTCATCATCGGCTCCCTCCATCACCAGTTCTCCCCCTTCATAGGTTTCAGGCGCCGACAGAAAAATGGTAAACGAAACGTCGGAGCGATATTGGCCCATCAAAGCATTGTCCGTATGGCGGCCATATTCCATTCCCAAATCGTAGCGGCTCAGCAATATTGAGTGGATATGTTTGGGACGCACCGCTGCTTGAAACAAAGGATTTCGTAAAAGAGCCATTTTGACGAAAGCCCGCAGATCTTTGGCGTCACTGCCCTTGATTTGGCGATTGTGTTTAACCGCTTTGGCATACCAGCCAGCCGTTAGCTTACCGTCGATAAACTCAGCATGGGCCAGCGTTGACTGTACTTTAGACAGCTCATCAGCTGATATGACGTTGGGAATTTCAAAGATCATGGCGGTTGAGGCTTTTTAAGCGATGGTTAATGCCAATTTCGTTAAATAAAACGACAGAATCTTGAGCCGTAAGCTGCTTAGAGTCTATGTTTGTCAGTCCAAAATCATGAATTCAAAATCCAAGACTGGGAAAAGGTTCTGACCAAGGCATCGCAGAGTAGTTTAAAGAACCGTATCAACATCGGCAATCGTAGTCTTGACAAAGCCTTTATTCAGAACGTTGTCTAAGAACTTTACCCTTCGATAGCCGATTTCATCCCTTTGCTTAGGAAATTCGATAACGCTTATCCCATAAAGCTTCTGGCATTAGCGAATGACATGCGTCAATCCGATGATGCCATGCTTCCATTGCCGTAAAAAAATCAAAGCAGCAGTCAATGTTGAGTCCTGTTGGGAATTGCTGCGCCAATGATCTACGAATCTCCCTTGAACGTTTGGGTAAGCGCTATCTGAGAAATTCCCTTAGCTGTAGCCTCTATGGGATTCATCGCCGGACTAAAGTCCGGGCGGGAGAGACTCTTTTGAATAGCTTGATTATGTTTGGCTTGGCGATCGCAGGCTGCGCTTGTGTCGTTTACGAATTTCTGACAGGGGCTACAGCCATGGCACGGCGGGAAATCATAGAACTTGTGGTTTGCTGACGCTGGCGGCTAATGTAATTTGTCTGTTGCTGTTGACTCACCATTGCCAAGACAACTTAAACTTGCCTCCTGTTTAAATTGCTCTCGCAACGACATGATTGCCGACACGTCAGTTTTAGCTGCAGCGACACTGGTTTGCTGCCCCAATCTCCCATTCTGCATCTGTTAGTGGGTCTACTGCTCACCGTAGCGTCCGCCCGTTCTGCTGGATTTTTTTGCAATCCTGACGTGCGATCGCCTAAACAAAATGGTTCCACAGGTTGGCAATGCAGAGTTTCGAAGAGCACTCTCCCTACTGCCAGGTTGATAGATAAAATCTAAAATCTAAGAGCATTACTAGGAGCATTAAGAGCATTGAGACAGACAGCAGTAGCGCTTAGTTTGGCAGCATGAAACGCTGACTGCAAAAAGCAAGCATCACTACTGCTGTCTGCCCGGAACTTAGCTGTGGCAAGTACAGCCTGTATGGCCACAACCGGATGATCCTTCAGTATGACCATTGGCACAGGCTTCGCCGCAATAATACTGGCCTGCTTTTTCAAGGGCTTTACTGATATCAACAATGCACAGGCAAGAGTCGCAGGCACATTTCATTTGAGTAACGGTGGTCATGGCAGTCTCCTGAAACAACAAAATATACAAACATTTGAACATCTATTCAGGTATTACTCTAACACTTGAATGCTTGCTCAGGTATCGAGATCAAAAATCTTTAGCTTTGACTCAGGCGGCTGAGCGATCGCTGGCTATTTCACGCCGGCATGGAAGCGGAAATGCGGAGTCGGAGCTACCAGTTATTGATAAAACTCAACATGGTATGAGGTGTTACGGTGCTATGGTTAATTGCTATCGGTTCTAGTGGGGAACAGCCACTAGAGGTAACGGGGAAAGTGCAGTGCAAATCTGCCGCTGTCCCGCAGCTGTGAACCGATTTTGGCCTATGGATTTTAGATTTTGGCTTTGATTGTCGTTACAATCGCCATCTAAAACTGTTGAGCCAAAATTGAGTGAGTCAGAATGCCCGCCGATGCTTATACCTTCTGTGTATTCGTCTGCGAGGTACGGATGAGTTTACGTATTTTGTCCTTGAGAGATCTCAAGGGAAAGTTTGCTTTGAGCCAATTTAGCCCGGCAGCGCTGATAGCGATCGCGCTGTTGCTGGAAATTGTGGCCTCCGCTCTGGCGCATCATCCCTTTGACGGTAGGACACCGGATACGCTGGTGGAAGCGTTTTTGTCCGGTTTGGGCCACCCGGTCATTGGCGTCGATCATTTGGCTTTTGTAATTGCAGCGGGCCTGCTGGCAGCGGCGTTGGGCGGTGGATGGTGGATGCCGCTGGCGTTTGTGGCGGCGTCGATGATGGGCACGGGTATTCACTTGATGGGTGTCGACTTGTCTTTACTGGAATGGGCGATTGCGGCATCGGTGCTGCTGTTTGGTGTTCTATTAGCGTTGAAAACACCGCCGCGCGGTGGCGTCATTATGGGACTAACAGCGATCGCGGGCATTTTTCACGGCTTTGCCTACGGCGAGGCGATCTTTGGTGCGGAAATGGGACCACTGGCGGCTTATTTGCTGGGATTTGCGGTGATTCAACTGGCGATCGCGGCGACTGCATGGTGGACCAGTAAGACAGTGTTGGAAAAGCTGTTGGAACCGTCGAGGCTGGCACTGCGGTTTGCCGGCTTCGTAATTTGTGGCGTGGGCGCGACCTGCTTATCTACGCTGCTGGTGGACTCGACCTTTCCAGCGTAGGTACAAACAAGCATGAACCTTAACCCAATTGTGCCGTTCACGACTCGGTTTGGGCGGGCTTGGCAATCGCTAGCTACCAGCCGCTGGTGGTCGCTAGCGCTGCTCACTGTCGGCACCGCCAGTAATGTGATGTACGCCCATACGCCGTTGGTGGCGTTTGCGGTAGTCAGCGGAATAACACTACAGCGGCGGCGCGCCAGCGCGATCGCGGTACTCATCTGGCTCGTAAATCAGAGCGTGGGTTTTGGCCTGCGGGGCTATCCTTTATCGGTGACGGCCTCGAGTTGGGGAGCGTTGATGGGGCTGGGCACTCTGCTGGTAGCCCTGTTTGCTAGTTGGCGCCCCAGCTTTGCCCGCACCCTCTGGACAGGGCACGTTCTCTGGTGGGCGATTGCATTGCTGGTTGGCTTTGTGCTTTATCAGGGTCTGATTCTACTGGTGTATCCGCTGATGGCAGATGGCCATTGGATGGATTGGGCCATTATCGCGAAGCTGCTGGCCAAAAATCTGGCGTGGGCTGGAACCCTAGCGATCGTTCACGGTCTATTTCTGTGGCGCCAGTTGATCACGGCGCCGCTTGTCCAACCGCGACTTTAATTTTGGCACTTTTGGGACGGGCAATTCCTTTGAATTTTAGCAAATTTTTCGTAGCCGTTGGTAATGGTTGAAACGACTTTGATGGTGTGTGCGCTTTGTCGCTTTTCAGCGCAAGAGCGGAGTCGCAACGGGGTTTCGGGAGGTCAGTATCTGATTGACCAACTCCGCCGCGAACTTGAACTGCGACATTTGCAAACTGTAGTACAGATTCAGCCGCTGCGGTGTATGGCGGGATGTCATCAGCCCTGCAATGTGTCGGTGGCGGCTCCCGGTAAGCTCACGTTTATTCTCAGCGGGATCGACCCAGAGACGGCCGTTGCCGCCCTTTCGGACTTTTGTCAGCGATATGCGGCGACAGCAGACGGCCGCGTGCCCTATGGCGATCGCCCTGTCGCCATTCGACAGGCAACTGCCTTTGTACTACCGCCCTTGCCTACCCAGGCAGCCGCAAATTCATAGGAGATAGCGGGAGTTTTTCGATGCATAAAATACCGGTTACGGTGGTCACGGGCTTTCTGGGCTCTGGCAAAACAACGCTGGTGCGACATCTGTTGCAAAACAACCAGGGCCGGCGAATTGCAGTGCTGGTCAATGAATTTGGAGAGGTAGGTATTGACGGAGATATTTTGCGATCGTGTCAGGTTTGTGATGAGGAGGACAACAGCCTTAACGCGAATGAAAATAACCCTCAAACCAATATTTTGGAATTAGCCAACGGCTGTCTGTGCTGCACCGTACAGGAAGAATTTTTGCCCACTATGCAGGAACTGCTGAAGCGGCGCGACGAGATTGACTGCATCGTCATTGAAACGTCAGGATTGGCGCTACCGAAGCCGTTGGTTCAAGCGTTTCGCTGGCCAGAAATTCGTACTGGCGCCACAGTTGACGGGGTCGTGACGGTGGTGGATGGCGAAGCTCTGGCTAGGGGGCAGGTCGTCGGTGATCTAGAGGCTCTGACGGCGCAGCGTCAGGCAGATGACAGCTTAGAACATGAAACACCGATTGAGGAACTGTTTGAAGATCAGTTGGCCTGTGCGGATTTGGTGCTTTTAACGAAGACGGACTTAATTGGGGAGGAGGAGTGCGATCGCGTGCAAACCTGGCTGAAATCTCAGGCTCCGACCAGCATCAAGATCATAGCCTGCCATCAAGGCGAAATTCATCCAGAAGTTTTATTGGGCTTTAATGCTGTAGTGGAGGACAATCTTGAGGGTCGTCCTAGTCATCACGACCACGAAGATGACCATGACCACGACGATAATATCAATTCGGTATGCGTTGAAGCGGCGCAAATGTTCGAACCAAAGGCATTGATAAAGCAGCTACAAAATATTGTGCAGCAGCACGAAATTTATCGCATCAAGGGATTTGTGGCAGTGCCAAACAAGGCCATGCGCCTGGTCTTGCAAGGAGTTGGTCAGCGATTTGACCACTTCTACGATCGCCCCTGGCAGCCTATGGAACCGCGCCACACTCGACTCGTCTTTATCGGACATCATCTAAAGGCTGAACAAATCAGCCAAGCGCTGCGGAACTAATTGTAAGATACTCGACAGCTTTGGAATTCAAACCTTATTGCAAGGTGTGGTATCGAGTAGCCCAATTGAGCAACCTCTTACGGCTCTAGAAGCTCTAACCCAATAGCTCATTCCGGAAATCCTCATCAATTAGTGATCCGGCTTTTGGAATAAGCATTATTGCTTTCGCATTATACGCAGAGGGCTGCAGCAAAATATCAGGAACTAATTCCATAGGCTGATTCAACCCCGATGCAAAAAGAACAATCAATTTCGTCACAGAAGCAGCTCAATTTAAGTCTCATAACTAGACTATAGTAAACCTCTTTTAGTC
Source organism: Cyanobacteria bacterium P01_C01_bin.120 (assembly GCA_039027715.1). Classification (GTDB taxonomy): domain Bacteria; phylum Cyanobacteriota; class Cyanobacteriia; order Phormidesmidales; family Phormidesmidaceae; genus Halomicronema. Next base: position 23,584 of record JBCCJU010000029.1, on the reverse strand, counting down.
TATCTTTTAAAATGATTAGACTATTTTTAAGATTTGCTGTTTTGAAAATGGAATGCTCAGAAAGAAATTCAGCGTAGGAAATGTTGGCGAAAATTCTGATTGAAGATATTCAATGGACTCATTAGCTTTGAACCAATCTTGCTGCAAACGTTTTCAATATTCTTGAATAAGTATCTGACAGTAAGTCTCAGTTCGTACAGGCTTTTAGAGAACTTTGGTATGAAAGAATTCAATAGTCGCCTTATTTAAACTCAGATTTATTGAGTGCAAAATACAGTTCAAAATCTCTTCTTAAGACCTAACATCCTTACATTAAGACTTAAATATACTTCTTAGAGTCTCAACATAAGATTTGCGCTTTGGATTAAGCTTCTTCTGATGTCAACTGAATCATATTGAGACTTAAAATTTTTAATTGAGACTTGATTTAAGGATACTTAGTCTTACAAAAAGACAAACAGACTGATTGCTTGCGCAGGAATCTAATTTTTAGCGATGCAACCGCAGTCTTGATTTAAGACCAGAAGATCTTCTATTAGGTCTCGGATTAAGTTTGTTGAGACTATTTTAGTGGTGATTTTTAGTGTCTTGTAAACTCAAGTTCTTTGGTGATGATTCAAGGAGTCCTCATGACAAAGGGGTGGGGATTGACTGCGGGTTCCGAAGCGTTGTTCTATCTGGTTGTACTGCACCACGTTTTTTTGAATGGCGATCGCAGATTTAGCAGGATAGGGCTACTCATCTTGCTCTGAGCATTGATTTAAATTATCGAAGACAGCCTATTGATGACATCTGGTTAAAGCAATAAGTGGCGGGAGCTTTTTCCCTATAACACCTCAGGTAGCCTACTCCCTTGAGTGGTTGCGTTAACCACAACCACTCAAGGGAGTAAAACTCTTGTGAGGCCGAAGTTTTGTACATCTACTTAAACCCAAGGACTTAAATTGGACTATATTTTACGTCCTTAGCATGCAATCTCAGTCGACAGTCTTGCACTTTCCCGGTCATTCCTGAGATCTTCAAGTTCAGGAATGAGTCCAATATATGTTCCATATTGACTTTTATCTCACCAAAAGACTTGCGGCTCCTTTTAATAGACTCAATAATATGCAGTCAAGTCTCGTAATAAAACTGACTGCTGTTGAAATCATCGTAGAGCTAAAGTGAATTTAGAAGCACGAGGTGAATAGTTCAATCGCTTTCAACGCTTAGATAAAAGAATATTTTTGCTGTAGAAAAATGGTCTTCAGAATTTTTTGAGGCATAAGACGGCCTTCATGATTAACCTTGACAGAACTTATGTAGGTCTAAGTTTTATGTTCCATGCACATAATCTGATCCATCTATAGAGCTGTCTTATTAAACTGAGTAGTTGACATTCAGCCTTTAGCTTTTGATGATAAAAGCTAAAGACTGAGGATGTTTGGAGCACTGCTGTAAAAATAGAATCAATTTGTATCGGTAAGCTCAGCTTGATTTATTTTGAGTTATTCTAAGTCTGTTAAAGTCAAAAAATAGCAATGCTTGCCAAACAACCTACAGGAAAGCTAGTTATACCTTCCAATGTTGTTTCATCTCTCTCTGTTACAGTTGGTGGCAGCATTAGTCAAACCAATTGTGTATTATTTTCCCTCGTTATACCTACTTTTAATGAAGCGGAAAACTTAAAAGCATTAATTCAACAGCTTACTATCATTCTGGATTCAGCTATTCAACAACAATACGAATTGATTATTGTTGATGATAATAGTGACGATAAAACTTGGCAAATTGGACTGCAGCTAACCAATTCTTTTCCGCATTTAAAGGTCATACGTCGGGTCGATGAACAAGGTTTATCCTCTGCCGTAATTCGAGGTTGGCAAATAGCTCAGGGCGATATTCTCGGAGTGATTGATGCCGACTTGCAACATCCTCCTCATATCTTACTGGAATTGATTGAGAAAGTTCGTAATGGAGCAGATATCGCGATCGCGAGCCGCCATATCGAAGGGGGTGGAGTTAGTGAATGGAGCATTATGCGGCGGTTTCTGTCTCGTGGAGCGCAAGTGCTGGGACTACTCATTTTGCCCAATGTTGTAGGTCGTGTTAGTGATCCAATGAGTGGTTATTTTGTTTACCGCAGGGATGTGATCGCAGGAATAGAGCTTAACCCTAAAGGATACAAAATCTTATTAGAAGTAATTGGTCGCGGCAATATTCAGATTATCGATGAAGCGGGCTACATCTTCCAAGAGCGTACCGCTGGAGCTAGCAAAGTTACGTGGAAACAGTATGTTGAATATGTTCATCATTTGATAAAGTTGAGAAATCAAAATCGAGTTAGTGAAATTAGCAGAAACTTCCCAGTGAAAGCATTTCTACGCTTTGCCATCGTTGGTCTAAGCGGAGTATTCATTGATATGACTATTCTCTATTTGCTTCACACAGTTGTTGGTTTGCCATTGACTAGAAGCAAAATTTTATCCGCTGAAGTCGCTATCGCAAATAACTTTATTTGGAACGATCTGTGGACTTTTGCTAGTATTAGCCAAAGTCAAAAAGGATGGCAGTCTCGGATTAAACGATTCCTAAAGTTCAACGTTATTTGTCTTGCAGGACTCGTTCTCAACGTTTTAGTTCTGAACTTGCTGTATAACCTAATATTTGACAATCAATGGCCATATTTAGCAAATCTGATTGCTATTGGTCTAGTAACTCTTTGGAATTTTTGGTTGAACTTGAAGTTAAGCTGGCGCGTGACTCAAGTGACTGCTTCAAAAAACTGAAAGGCTAAACTGACTACATCATGCGAAGGCTAAGCCTTTCCAAACGCAGCATACACCTGCCAGCTTGTGTTTTACGAATGAGCTTACATGTTAAGATCTGCAGGAAACGTAAAATCTGTGTTGAAGAGGTTGTCGTGTCCATGGAAGCCGCTCTGCTAGTAGCCAAACTGCCTGAAGCTTATTCTTTATTTGATCCCCTTGTTGATGTATTACCTGTAATCCCTGTTTTCTTCTTATTGCTCGCGTTTGTATGGCAGGCAGCTATTGGTTTTAGATAGGCCCTACTGCTTTTACAGGTTAATGAAAGTGATAGTATTCAAACCTTTTATGAGCAGTATCTTTGCGGTTAACTAAGTCTGAGATACTGCTTTTTTAACTGTTTTGAATAAACTTAGCTGACTGCAAATAAAATATAAGGTGTTCTTATAGCATAAAGCTTGCTAAACGATAATGATTATCATTATCATGGGCGTTTCAGGAATAGGCAAAAGCACCGTTGGCCAGATGCTTGCCGATGCCTTGAGTTGGCGGTTTGTGGAAGGTGATGCTTGGCACTCATCCGCTAACATTCAAAAAATGAGCCGGGGTGTTCCTTTGACCGATGACGATCGGCTCCCTTGGCTCCAACATCTACGGACTCACATTCGGCAATTAATGCAGCAGCAGCAGTCGGCTGTAGTTACTTGTTCGGCTTTAAAGCAAAGCTATCGAGAAATCTTGCATCCTCATCCCGATGAAGCTATTCAGTTTGTTTACCTTAAAGGCAGCAAAGCAATTGTTCGATCGCGCCTTAGCCAGCGTCAGAAACATTTTATGAAAGCTGAAATGCTTGAAAGTCAACTGGCTGCATTAGAAGAACCACATAATGCAATTGTAATTGACGTTGAAATGTTTCATTCGCTCGAGCAAATCATCACTCAAATACGCTCCCGACTCGGCCGATAAGTCCATCGCACCCCATTGGCTTCGGCAGTCATTTAACGTTGGCCAAATTTTGATAGGATATCGACCGTAATCACTTGGGGAATTAGCTCAGCTGGTAGAGCGCTGCGTAGGCAACGCCCGGCCGGAGGCTGTTCGCACCGCAGAGGTGCGCCGCTGCGCTAACCTGTCTAGAACACCTTGGGGAATTAGCTCAGCTGGTAGAGCGCTGCGATCGCACCGCAGAGGTCAGGAGTTCGAATCTCCTATTCTCCATTCTCTTAAAGTCGCATGCATCAAGGTTTCTGTCACGACTTGGTAAGTTCCGAGCAGAGAAAAATATCGTCGGCGATTGGCATTCTAAGTGGGCATCATCACCTCCATAATCTGAGCGATGGAGCGCCCCTGAGCCAGGAGCCCCTGCGTCATCTCTAGGAGTTGCTGCAAGGCTTCTCGACCCAAGGTGTAGAGCCGTTGGCCGATGGTGGGCTCGTGGTTTTGAGCAAACTCAAACCGTTCCGATGAATGCCCCGAGCCCGGCGTCGCTTGGAGCAACGACTGCGCCACGCAACTCAGGCAGAAGTGGCGTTTGACCGCTTCCTCCTTGCGTAGCTGAGCCGACTCAAAGCCGACGATGTGCTTGGCAAACTCATGAAAAGTCTCAATCGGCCAGCGATAACTCCAGGTGGCAAAGGTGCGGGCACTGTCCCAATGCAGCGCATCGGTCAATAAAAATCGTGGGGCATCACTCAGCTCCTCGGTTTCATGGACGATAACGAGTCGTTTCGCACCATACTTTTTCAACCGCACGGTCTTGGTAAAAGCCCAAATTTCGCGTTTCTGACCGTTACGACAGGTAACCACTTTGGCGCGAAAACTCTCAGGATGCTCCTGCCGCAACGTCTGAGCCACCCCATCGACGCGCTGCCACTGCCCGTGCCAGAGGATCAAGCGCGAGCTTTCAATCTCGCTCACCCAGTGCTTGCCCGAGGCTTCAATCAATTGCGTCAAGGGTCTGGAGAGCACGCCACAGTCAAAGGCATAGTCCGCTTGCGGGAACTCCCCCTCGGCTTCCAACTGCCGCACGATATCGACGGCCATCTCCGTGCGCTTGCGATAAGCCAGGCGATTCTTCTGATAGTGCAGCAGCTCTTCCAGGCGCTGATGCACTTGCTCCATCTGGTCGTAACTTTCTCGGGCCGTCATCTCTAGATACGCCAACTCTTCTCTTTCATAGTTCGGAAACTGGACCGCAACGGCCACCCCATCTACCCGATGCGGGTTGGCAATCGCGGCGGTTACCACCGTTTGATAACGACTCCAGCAACGATTGACATAGTCATAGGCCGCTTTCGCGCCGTAGATTTGCTCGCTGTAAGGATGATGCGCAAACGTCCAATCCAGGCTCAGCACCGCTCGCCCGCGACCCCGATGCGCGGGGGCCACCACCTGACGATGACGTTCCATCAACGCCTCACAGTTCCAACCCGCCGACTCAAACACCGCCGCGTGCATCGCTCGGCGCTGAACCCCCTCCTCCGCCGGCCACACCCACTGCGCGTGGATGCCTTGCAGCGTCTTATTCGGGCTCAACAACAGCCCGGTCAGATAACGACTCACTTGGGCAAAGCCCGCGCTGCGACAAAACACCGAGCGATACCCTTGCAAATGCTTCTGCAGCGTTTGAGGAATCTGAACCAATGGCAGCATGGAGGCACCCCAACCCGAATATTTATGCTGATTTTCTAGCACCATAAAGCGCTCGGTTTTTTTCTTTCTTCAGAACATGCCAAGTCGTGTTCTGTCGCTAATCAGCAAAGTGATTCAGAGCTTTGCCGAGTGCCTGAGATTAGAAGCAGTTACGCTACTTTCGACCATTTTGGTTGGAATTTGGATCGGAATATGAACTGCTCGGAATATGAACTGCAACGTTTGCAGTTTACAAAATTACGCCTTCGGGAGCTGCACAGAGCCACTGCTGAATCGAGTCTTGGGACACTGGACGCGAAAATAAATACCCCTGGCCATATTCGCATCCTAGATCTAGCAGCATGTCGTGTTGTTCGTTAGTTTCGATGCCTTCGGCAACGACGGTTTTGTCGAGGGTGCGACAAAGGCCAGTAATGGCGCGGACGATTTCTAGCTTTTCGGGGTCGCGATGCATGCCCTGAATGAAAGAGCGATCGATTTTGACAATATCAATGGGCAGCCGGTGCAAATAACTCAGGGAGGAATATCCCGTGCCAAAATCATCTAAGCAAATCTGCACGCCCAATGACTTGAGCTGCTTGAATACCCCAGATGCCTGATCGATATTTTGCATAAATACGCTTTCGGTAACTTCTAGCTTGACGTGCTGATGTAAATCTTCAGCGCTGTCAATCACTTGTTCAAAGTTGGACAAAAAGTTTTCTTGACAAATCTGCTTGCTGGAAACATTGACATTGACGCTGAGCTGCGGCAAAGATTTATCACTGCAGAGCTGCCAAGTTTGTAACTGGCGACACGACTCGCGCATCACCCACTGATCGATCGCGGCCACCAGTCCCACCTCCTCAGCCAGCGGAATAAACTGCCCGGGAAGCACCATATCGCTGCCGGATTTTTGCCACCGCACCAGTGCCTCCAGCGAATCAAGACGGCGACTGGCTAGTTCCACAATGGGCTGATAATGCACTCGAAATTCATTTTGCAGAATGGCTTGACGGAGACCATGTTCAAGCTGCATTTGCTGTTTGGCCTGTTCATGCATGGTGCTATCGAATAGCTCAAAGCCATGGCCTCCCTTAGCTTTAGCACGATACATGGCGATATCCGCATCGCGCAGCAGATCAGTGGCATTGTCATAGGGAATGGAGCTGAGGACGATGCCTAAGCTGGCGCTGACCAGTAGTTCTTGGTCATCAATGTGGATCGACTGGCTCACCGCCTGAATAATTCGGCGGGCGGCGCGGGAAGCAATCGCCGGGTCGTTAACATTTTCCATGAGAATGGCAAACTCATCACCCCCCAGGCGAGCAATGGTATCGACAGAGCGTAGCTGGTTGACCAATCGAGGGGCGATCGCAATTAACAGCTGATCGCCCACCAGATGTCCGAAAGTATCGTTGATGATCTTAAAGCGATCCAGGTCTAGCAGCATCACCGCAAACCCAAACTCGGGGTTGCGCTTGGCCCGCTGTACGGCGTGCTGCAGGCGATCGAACAGCAGCGCCCGATTGGGCAGCTTGGTCAGATGATCGTGCATCGCGTTATATTCCAGCAGCTGCTTCATATAGCGCTGCTCACTGATATCGCGAAACACCATAACTGCGCCATCCGGAGTGCTGCCCACACTTTGAACTGGATTTCGAATGGGAGCCGCGCTAGGCATGACAGGAGTGGTTTTGCCCGTTTTGCTGCTGAGCAACACATCGCTGGTCAAATTTACTTCAGTGCACTGCTTGAGCGCCTGCACGACAGGATTCTCGATCAGGTCTTGGGTTAATTCATCAATCAGCCGTAAGACCTCTTCTGGAGTTTTGCCAATCGCCTCCGCTTCTGACCACCCGGTCAGCGCCTCGGCCACAGGATTAAGAAACTTGATGAGACCATTGGCATCAGTCGCGGCCACGCCTTCGCTAATGCTGCTGAGAACGCCTAATAGCCACTGCTGATTTTGCTTCAGTCGGCGATCAACCTGGTGTTTATAAAAGGCAATTTCAACGTTGGCCTTGAGCTCTCGCAGATCAAACGGCTTAAGCAGATAGCCAAATGGTTTAGTCTGCTGGGCTCGCTGCAGCGTTTCATCATCGGCATAGGCGGTTAGATAAATAACCGGGATATCTAGCCTTTGAATAATCTCCTGGGCCGCATCAATGCCGTCTAAAGCCTGACTGAGATTGATGTCCATCAGGACTAAATCAGGGTGCATGGCCAATGCAGTGTGAATGGCTTCTTCACCTGAAGTGACAATTTCGGGCACGTCATATCCTAAATCTACTAGGGTCGCCTGCAAATCCATAGCGATGACAATTTCATCTTCTACGACCAAAATTTTACTGTTTGCCATTGATCAATCCTGTTTGATGCGGAAACGTAAGTTGAAATTCAGTGCCGATTGTGGTGGGCACCCGTTTGATGCTGCCCTGCAGCTGTTTAGCTAGATTCTGGATCAGGCGCAGTCCTAAGGATCTGGGGCTGTCGAAACCGATCGCAGCGGGTAGGCCAACGCCATCGTCTTGAATAACGAGAGTGATTTGGTGCGCTAACGGACTAGATGAAGTAATCGTTAGCTTGCCCTTATGACCCTCTGGAAATGCATACTTAAAAGAGTTGGCAATCAGTTCGGTCAAGATTAGACCGCAGGGAATTGCCTTTTCGATATCCAGCCAGCAGGCGCTAATGTCAACGGCGAGTTGAATATCGTTCATATCCATAGCGTAGGTTTCGAATAGGCTTTTAGCTAAGCCGCTGACATAATCTGCCAGCTCAATGCATTCCAAATCTTTGGACTGATAGAGCTTTTCGTGGACCAGAGCCATTGCCGCTACTCGACTCTGGCTGTCGCGGATGGCAGCTTTGGCTTGGGGCTCAGCCAAACTGCGGCCCTGTAGATTGAGCAGGCTATAAATTACCTGCAGGTTATTTTTGACTCGGTGATAAACCTCTTTAAGCAACAGTTCTTTTTCTCTCAGGGACTCTTGAAGTTGAGTTTTATCGGCTTTGCGATCGCTAATATCCTGCTGTATCACTACCATTACCTGGCCGTAATCAGGATGGTCGAATATAGACGTGGTGGCCTGACACCAAAACGGCGTACCGTCTTTTTTGACATTCAACACTTCGTAGGTGGCTTCACGATTAGTCAACACCGAGGCTTGAATGGCCTGGCGCACCTCATCGGCAGTCATGTCTGCTGTGGGCTGATTAATCAGCGACACGTGCTGGCCTTTGAGTTCTCGCAGGCCATAGCCAAACATGCGCTCAAACTTGGCATTAGCCCAAACAATGATGCTGTTATCAACTCGTATCAGGCAAACACCTTCGGCCATGTTGCGGGTGACCACGGCTTGCAGACGCAGGTTTTTTTCAACTTGGATACGATCGGTGATATCGCGGCCTTCAGGAATGAGCCAGACAACGTCTCCAGCGTCGTTAAAAACCGGCCGCAGGGAAAAATCAAGGGTGACTACCTGCCCCTGGGCTCCTCGCACGTCGATTTCATGGCGCACAAACTCCCCCTGGGCCGCCCGAGCAATTGCCTCCTGTAGCTGTTCTTGATTTGCCGAAGAAAACTTCCACAAACTCAGTTCCCAAAGCGGGCGACCACGAATGTCCGCGATTCTGGCGCCGCCGAATTCCAGCGCGGCGTGATTAGCTTCGACCAGCGTGCCGTCGGGAGTCAGTAGCCCCACAAACTGATACATCTGCTCAAAAATGCCGCGAAAGCGGAGTTCGCTTTCTTGCAGGGCCTGCTCGATCCGTTTGAGATTAGTCAAATTATTGATAATGACGATACACCCGGTGATGGTGCGGTCGGCTTCCCGATAGGGTGAGAAAGTCATCCGAACCAACTGTTTGCCAACTGTTGCGAAGTCTATCCAAGTTTCGTACTGAGTCGTTTCGCCACCCAAGCAGTCATCGAGTCCAGGTCTAAATTTCCGGGCAAAGGTCTGGGCACCCAACACGGAACTTGCCGGTTGGCCGATGAGCTCATCTCGTGATCGCCCAAAGTACTTTAAATAGGTGTCGTTAACGATTTGATATCGATAGTCGCAGTCAATCAGTGCCATGCCATCAAGACTAGCGGCGACAATGCGTTCATACCGACGGAGTTGACTTTCACGGCGTTTGCGATTGGTAATATCGCGACCTTCAGGAATAATCCAAACCACCTCTTCCGCTTCGTTAAAAACTGGCCGCAGGGAAAAGTCGAGGGTCACCAGTCGCCCGTGTGTTCCCCGTGCTTCGATTTCGTACCGCACAAATTCGCCTTGAGCTGCCCGCTCAATTGATTCCTGCAGCTGTTTTTGAGAGGTTGAAGAAAACTTCCACAAATTCAGGTCTTTAAATAAGCGACCCCGAACTTCCGCAATTTCTACGCCGCCAAATTCCAGCGCGGCGCGATTGGCCTCAACCAGCGTGCCATCGGGGGTGAGCAGCCCCACAAACTGATACATCTGCTCAAAAATGCCGCGAAACTGCAGCTCACTCTGCTTTAGAGCTTGCTCAACCTGTTGATGGCTGGTCAAGTTGTTGATAATAACAATGCACCCGGTAAGCGTTCCATCAGCCTCATAATGGGGCGTATAGGTGGCTCGTACAAACTGCGGCCCCATCGCCGGAAAGCTGATCCAATGCTCGAACCGAATCGTTTCGCCCGCTAAACAGGCGTCGAGCCAAGGCTTCACTTTTTCGGCAAACGTCTGAACGCTTAGCAGTGCTTTGACCGGTTGACCAATAATGTCGTTCCGCGATCGCCCCAAATATTGCAAATAAGTATCATTAACGATTTGATACCGATAATCGCGATCCACCAGGGCAATGCCGTCAAAGCTGGCGGCCACAATCCTTTCATAGCAGCGCAGTTGAGCCTCTTTTTGCTTGCGATCAGTGATGTCGCGCACCAGCAGCACTGCTTCCCAGTCATTCAGCTTAACCACGCGCGTTTCTTCATGGCGCAACTTGCCGTCAATCACGATATCGTGCTCATAGGTCTGCCGGCGATCGTGGAGCAATGCCTGGTGAACGTGGTGCATGCGCAAGTCAGCTAATTCCGGCGGCATCACCTCATAGACTGAGGCAGGCACCTCAGTTTTTTCCGGATCCATCAGCACAAACTCATCGTCGTGGACGAGGTCAAGCTGGATGCCATCGCGGTTAAGGTGAATCAACAAATCCGGCAGCGACTCTAAAATGGCTCGCTGGGTGGCTCTGCTCTGAAACAGCGCTGCTTCGGTTTCTTTGAGCTGCGTCAAATTGCGCAGCGCCACGATCGCGCCGGAAGTCCTGCCGTCCGTTTCTTTATACGGCACAAAGCTAACGCTCATAAACTGTCGGCCCAAGTCGGGATACTCGACCCACAGGGCCGACTGCTTAGTTTTGCCAGCTAAACAATCGGCCAAATACGGCTGAATTTTCTGACTGTAAAGCTGGTCTCCCAACACTTGCTTTAGCGGCTGATCGATGACCTCATATGGCCTTTTTTGATGCCACTCTAGGTAAGTCTGATTGGCCAACTGACAGATACCTTGAGCATCTAGCAAAACAATGCCGTCTTCGACCGTGGCAAAAATGCGTTCATAACGCCGCAGAAAACTTTCGACCAACTGCTGGTCTAGCATCTCTTGCCAAAGGTTTTGACTGAGCGATCGCGTTTCTGACAGGCTGGGCAGTGCTAACATCTGCGGCAGCAGCGGGATTAAATAGAGGGCTGTGGTCAGCGAAATCCAAGCGGTGAAGGCTTTAATGATGCCCGACAGCCAATAAGTGGGGTACCAAAGCGTCCAGATCGCCAACAAATGCGTGATGCCGCAGGCGACGATAAAGGCGCTAAATAGCCAAAAGAGCTGAGCAAAGGGTAGTTTTTGGTGTTGGCGAACAAAGCGAACCAGCGCTAACGGAACGGAAAAGTAGGCGATCGCAATGAGTCCATCCGCCAGAACATGTAAGCCAACAAGCGGCGTTTGCCACAAATAACAGTGGCCATGGGGCGTAAAAGCCGCAATTATACTCATTGCGCCAGTTCTCTTCGATAACCTTCGGTTCAGTTTTCCCCGGCATCAGGATTTTCCCTACCCGTAAATCAACGGAATTATCCGCATTTTTTCGGAAATGCGGCGCTTTGCCAGGGCTTTTACATCTTTGGACAGACGCCGTTGAGCTTCGCCGCCTGATGCTCTCGCGTACGGGCGAGGGCGGTGCGCTTTCAACTTCAGAGCCGCTTCAGGTCAACAGGCCAAAGTAGACTGCAAGGGGCAAAATCATAAAGCCAGCGGCGATCGCGATCGCGAGCCCCAGACTCAGTCCGTAAACGGTAAACCGCACGGCTTGGTGCATCAGGCCCAGCGACTGCAGCGCGCTCCAAATGCCGTGGCGCAGGTGCACCCCCAGCAGCAGCACAACCCCGCTGTAGCCAAAGGCGTAGAGCGGATTTTGAAATTTAGCGATCACCAGTCGCGCCAGGTCACGCACGGCTTGGCCGTCCAGTTGAGTCGTGTAGTATGGCCCAAATTTAAAGTTAGCCAAGTGCAGTACTAAAAAACTGCCCAGCACCGTGCCCGTCACAATCATGGTGCGAGAGCTGAAGGACTGTAGGCTCGGCTGGCCTTTGCTGCGGTAAGTGACGTAGTTTTCAGAGCGCGATCGCCGCTGGCCCCAAAAAATCTGAATACCCACCGCAGCGTGCAGCAGCACTCCAGCTAAAAGGACTGATTCCACCAGCCACAACAGCGGCCCCAGCGCGGCCAGATGATGAGCGTAAGCGTTGTATGCCTCGTGGCTGACAAACAGCAGCAGATTACCCACCATATGCACCAGCACAAAGGTTGCCAGCGCTAGACCCGTGCCCCCGGTAATCAGCTTTTTGCCAATGGGCGATCGATAGAGTTTAAGAATCAGCGGCTGACTGGCGGCGTTTTCCATCGGCTAATGACGGGGGTAAATAAGCTGTCTTTATCCTAAAGCGAGTCGCTGGTGGGGGGCATCGACGGTGGCTGATTAATTAGGTTTGGCGTCAAAAATGTAGCAATTTGCCAGGGGGCTAGCTGAGTGAGGTGCTCAGCGGCGATCGCCGCTTCCAACAAATTGGTGCGCTGCAGCCCCGCCTCGTCCAAGCTTACAGTCGCGCCCTGGCCATACATTTCCCAAACTCGCAGAATGTAGTGTTCGGGCGTGTCTTCTGCGGGTTTTAGCGCCGCCAGATGGGCCATTTCAGTGCCTAGATCAAAGAAAGCAGCCTGCGACGGTGAAGGTTTGCTGCCTATCGCTGAATCTGGGGGCATAACGACCAACAGCGGCGTGTTGAAGGCGATCGCCTGCCGTGGAGTGCGCGCCGTTCGCCAATCTCCCTCGTGGGGATACAGCCCGTAGGTGAATTGGTGCAGGCCACGGTCGGCCTGAGGATCGGGCCACAGGGGCGCTTTCAGCAGCGTCAACCGCAACTGCTGCGGCTGGGCATCGAAACCGTGCTTGTAGTCCGTCAAGATGCTGAGCCCCTGGTGGCCGTCGCTCAGACTGGCCCAGCGATAGGCGGGCACTTCCCATTTTTCTCGCTCGTGGGGATCCGTTGGCGCTGTGGCCCGCGCGATCGCCCCAAACGGGATTTCATAGGTCGCCTCTGACGCTTCAAAGCTGACTGGAAACGCCGTTTTGAGTACCACCTGGGTCGCCTGCCAGTCCGCCAGCGTCACGACTTTCACGTAGGGCTGCGATCGCTCCAGCACGTAGTCTTGCTGAATGCGCGAGTCGGCGATGTGACGCACCACCCGCAGCCGCTGTCGCAGCGGACCAGCTTCCAGCCATTCAATGGTCTCGACCGTCGCTCCTGGCAGTGGCTGCTCCTGATAGTTAGGGGCGATATCCCAGGCATCCCAATACTGCCCGGCATCCCGAAACGTCTGAAGCTGATTGCTCGCCGTTCGCACCACATTTGCCTGAGCGGTTTTGTCAATCAGCGATCGCACCTCCCCGGTGTGGGAATCAATTTCGACGCGAATGTGCTGATTTTCCAGACAGCAGGCAGCGTCGAGAGTGAGGCAAGGCAATTCGGGATGGGGACTAGTCCCACGGGCTTCTGGAATCAGCCAATACAGTCCGTAGCCGAGGGGGGGCACGGTGGCTTCAAAGAGCAGATGACCCGAGGAGGGCGGTTTGGCGGGCTGACCGGGCAAGTCGGGGCGATCACCATGGTGACTAAATTGAGTCGTGATTTTTTTCCCTGTAGTGGGGTCAACAACGCTCCAGTCAAAAGTGCCAGCCGGCAAATCCGAGAGCGCTACTGTCACCAAATGCGTTTGTTCCCAGTTGAGGGAGTTGAAGATATACAGCGGCAGGGCGGCAGGCTGAGGCGGCGCACCCGGACACAAATGCTGAGCGATCGCGGTCAGGGCCGCAGTTCGGATCGCTTGGGCCGTGTCATAGGCCGACTGCCAGTCTGGATTAGCCGTCTCAAACACTTCCGGAATAGCGGTGCCCGGCAGGATGTCGTGGAACTGGTTGAACAATACCTGCTTCCAGGCTGCTTCCAGTGTCGCCTGGGGATAGGAGTAGTGGCCCAGCATCTGGGCGATCGCGCTGTATAGTTCGGCCTCTCGCAGCGCGTCCTCACAGCGCCGGTTGTACCATTTCTGATCGGCGTGAACGGTGTAGCAGCCGCGATGCAGTTCGAGGTAGAGTTCGTTGTTCCAGATGGGGAGTGAGGGAGTGAGGGAGTGGGGGAGTGGGGGAGTGCCTGTAATGCGTCGCAGGTGGTTCAAGGGCGTGTCAAACTCCAGTCGCGGAAAAAACGGCGACGCCGCCCAGCGACGCGCCCGAGACAGCATGTCGCGGGTGGGACCACCGCCATGATCGCCCATCCCTGGCAGCCACAGCGTTTCCCGGCAGCCCGTCTGACCTTCCCACTCAGCGCTGTGGGTGGCCATTTGCAGAGGGTCAACATCCGTGCCAATGGGAGGCAGCGTCAGACTCATCAGACGAGTGCCGTCCAGCCCCTGCCACCAAAAAAGACTGTGGGGGAACGCGGTCGTCTCGTTCCAGCGCAGTTTTTGCGTGGCAAAGTACTCAATACCCCCCAACTGCAGCAGTTGGGGCAACTGCCAGGAAAAGCCGAAGCTGTCCGGCAGCCAAGCGATCGCGCTAATCTGGCCAAATCGCGATTGGCTATAGCGCTGTCCGTACAAAATTTGCCGCGCCAGAGATTCACCGCCCAGGGTGTTGAGCTCCGGTTCCACCCAGAGACCAGCATCAATTGACCAGGCGCCTTGCTCAACTGCCGCCAGCACGGTTTGAAAGAGCTCTGGACGGTGGGTTTCGAGCCAGTCAAACAGGGCCGGGCTGGAGTGGGTATAGGTCAGTTCTGGAAAGTCTTGCTGCAGCGCCAGCACCGACCGAAAGGTGCGCTCCGCCGCTCGCCAAGTATCGGCCACCGGCCACAGCCAGGCCAAATCCAGGTGGGCATGCCCGGTGCAGGTAATCTGGCGCTGCTTAATCCAGGGGCTGAGAGGCTCTAGCCGCGTTCGCAACGCCGCCAGTTCTTGTAAAAAGGCAGCCTGATCGACCACGGTGGCCCAATCAACGGGCGCGATCGCGGCGGCAATTTCGGTTAGCTTGGCTGGCGCTAGCTTTTCCACCATGGCTTGCAGCACTGTCAGCTCGTCCGCCACAAATCCTGGTTCTGGCAGAGCCCCATTGTTCGACTCATAGAACAGCTCAGAGCGCACCAGCGCTCCGTCATCATGTCCCGGGCTGACCAGATAAATGGCCACCGTAAAGGTGTCGCCCGGCGCCACGCGATCGCTCAGCTCAATCCGGGCAAAGTAGTCGAATAGATCGCCCTCCTGCACCAGTCGGCCATCCACATAAACGGCAACCGCTTCGGCCCACCACGTCAGCCCCAACTGCAGCGAGAGCCCAGCCAAGGGAAAGCCGTTGAGATGGTCTGGCACGGTGATTTGCTGACACAGCCACAGCGATGCTTGCCCCCGGGACCAGGGGATGTGACCTTTGCCGTTTGGCGCCGCGATCGCCCACTGTCGCCAAGTTTGCTGTTTGACAACCGCGTCAATGGGCAGCGAGCTTGACGACTGGTGCCAAGAGGACTGGAGTGATCGCTGGGTCAGCGTCTTTAATTTTGCAGCGGTGGTGGCGATCGCTTGCTGCTCAGCTGTGGTTTCTGTGGTCAAAAAATTAGTCCCTAAATCCGTTATTAGGGTCTCATATCAAACGGCGTTAACCATTTCTAATGGAGGGAACCTCAGCCGCCTCTGGTCAGTCATGGGGTTTCGTGGCCGGGTGCCAGGAGAGCATGTCCCATTTGGCGTATGATATTTGTTACCGACTGCCGTATATAAGATGGGAAGTTTGCGATGCTGACTCTCAAGATTGCTGTTTACCTCGTAGTTGCCTTTTTCGTTGGTTTGTTCATCTTTGGGTTTTTGAGTGGAGACCCCTCCCGCAACCCTGGTCGCTCAGACATGGACTAATCAGACCTGGTGCCAGTGATTCAACGGAGCTATTGAGCTGCCACCGAGCAGCCAGCGCTGTGAATTGCTGATTCGATTGAGCGTCTGTCAAGAGGTTCGATTGCTTGTACTCCAAAGCCCGCTAGTCGGGCTTTTGTTTTGACTGGCTGACCGTTTATGCCCTATCTTCCCCCCGCTGACTTGCCTCCACCGCCCATCGTCGAAACGATGCCGATGTTGGCATCCACCGTAGATAGGGCGGCTCCTCAATTGGTCTCTGACCAGCCTGAACGATCGCTCCATCAAAGCGCTTATGCTTATCCTGCTGCAGTCACCCCAGTTCAAACCCCTACACCCGAGCTGATTGCCAATCGTACCCAGTTTTCATCTGAGCCGATTCCCGTTGACGCTCGCCATATTCCACCTCTAGCGCCAGCCGCCACCCAAGCAGAATATTTGCAGACAGAATTGCCTCCCACCACATCGGCAACGTCGACAAGTTCAGCATTTTTAGAACCCTCTCATCAGGCGAGGCCACAGGCGGTTTTTTCTACTTTGTCAGCGCCGTGGACTGGGCCGTTGCCTGAGCGTCGCAGTGGCGATGCCACCAACCCTCGCGAAACCCCCTGGCGAGATGGTGGTGCGGGGGCCGTCGTTGAGGAAACCGCCAATTCAGAGCTGATTGCCGCTGATGAGAATCGTGCGATCGCTCAGACCGAGTCAGACGCCGATCCGGACACCGAGACCGAGACCGAGACCGAGACTGATACTGATACTGACGACGACGAGCCCGTTTATCCCCGCGCGGCGACGCCAGAAGCCAACTGGGCAAATGGCGCGGTGGTTAACGGTGTGCTGCTGCCCCCCACACAGCCCACCAGTCCACCAATGCCGCTAAATCTCACCGCCGATTATCAAGAATTTGAACCGCAAAGTCAGGTTCTGACCGCCAGGGGCGATGTGGTTTTGCAACTGGGCAACGGTTTGCTGCGGGCCAATCGGCTGTGGGCCAATCTAGCCAACCGCTTTTTGATTGTTGAAGGCGACGTGATCTTTACTCGCGGCGAGCAAACCGTTGAGGCCGATCGCGGTGAATACAATTTGATTCAAGGGTCCGGCAGCCTGTTTGATGCTCGCGGCACCCTGTTCATTCCCCAAACAGGGACTGACTTTGGCAACTTATCTGGCCCCGAAGCAGCAGGTCCCAGCGCGTTTGAGACCGATCCCATTTCTCAGGTCCGCAGTACGGGCGGCATTACGTTTGGGACGGGATTAACGGTACCAGAGACGGCGGGTGGGCTGCCGCAGCCCACTGCTGGCGGCTTTGTGCGACGCTTCCGGTTCGAGGCCACGCGGCTAGATTTCGACTCTGAAGGCTGGTATGCCGAAGATATTGGTCTGACTAACGATCCCTTTTCGCCGCCAGAACTGGAGTTTCGCGGCGATCGCGCGACCCTCACGCGGCTCACCGAGTTTCAAGACGAACTTTATGTAGAAAATGCTCAGATTGTCTTTGACCAAGGTTTGCGGTTGCCGCTGCTGCGCGATCGCATCTTGCTCAATCGCGGCGGCCCGGATAGCGCCAATCCGCTGCTGGCCAATGTTGGTTTCGATGGTGAAGATCGCGATGGCTTGTTTGTCGAACGCTCTTTCCGCGTATTCGACAGTGATAATTGGACTTTTTTCTTGACGCCACAGGTTCTAGTACAGCGCTCAATTTTTGGTGAAGAAACGCCACCGCCGGAGGAATCTTTTTTAAGTAATTTTGGCTTAGAAGCCGATCTCACCGGTCAACTGGGACCCAGAACGGGTGTGCGAGCCAATGCTAGTTTTTCTGGCCTGGATTTGGCTAACGATAATGTAGACGAGCGCCTGCGGGCCAGCGTTCGCTTGCAGCGGCTAGTGGGCGACCATCGGCTGAACTTAGAATATAGCTACCGCGATCGCCTCTTTAATGGTTCGCTAGGATTCCAGAATGTCCAAAGTAGCGTTGGCCTCGTTTTAGAATCCCCTAACATCACCCTGGGCAACACCGGCATCGTGGTGAACTATCAGGGCTCTGCCCAATACATCAACGCCAATACCGACCGGCTCGACTTGCTGGGAGACAATCCAACTCCGCCCTTTCGCACCAGCCTCGGTCGCTTTCAAGGTAGCGTCGGAGTCAGCCGCACTTTTTTGCTCTGGCAGGGGGAAGCGTTGGCCGCCACGCCTGATGCAGGGCTTCGATTTACCCCCGTTCCCCGAGTCCCCAATGTGCAACTGTTGCTGTCTGGGCGCGGCACCTACACCTATTACACTAGCGACGATACCCAAGATGACCTGGCCGCTAGTGTGGGCATCCGAGGTGAGCTAGGACATTTTTCGCGAGACTTTTTGGATTCAACCGTCTTTAATCTAAGCTACGTTCGCTCTTTCACCAACGACGCCGCGACTTCGCCCTTTCTATTCGACCGGAATGTGGACCAAACCCGGCTCAATGGGGGCATCATTCAACAAATTTATGGGCCGTTTCGCCTCGGTTTTCAGACTTCCATTAACCTCGATACGGGCGAAGTGATTAACACTGACTACATCTTAGAATATAGTCGTCGCACCTACAGTTTTCTACTGCGATACAATCCCACCCAATCAGCCGGCTTCTTCGGTTTCCGCCTGAACGAGTTTGATTGGGCCGGTCGTGCTGCTCGCTTTGGCGGAGCTGATATCGATCAGGTCGAAGGGGGCGTCGTACGCTGAGTCTTCGATATAAAGCCATATTTGGAGGATTCACCTATTGGCCCGACGCCCCTAACATCTGGCAGATATGGCCTCCGACTTCTCTAGATTGAGGAATTAAAAGAGTGAGGTCAGAGGTAACTGCGTCAGTCCTGGGCCCAAAACTCGGCGCCATGAGCCCTGTCGTATCAACAGCTTATATTTTGTTACGATGCTTGCTCTCTAAAACCGCTAGCATGAAAAGTGCGTTTTATCCCGATAACAAAAACTATTGGTACAGCGCTGTCTCCATGTAGGGTAGTCATCGCAATGTTCAGATCTCCCCATCTTTGTCGGTTAGCCGTTTGCCGTCGCGCCATTATTTTATTGGCCCTATGGGCGCTATTTTTGGTGGGGGCAAATGATTTGCGACGGGCCGCTGATGGTGAACAAACCCTCTATGAAGGCATCAAGCGGCTTGCTATTTACAGTTTGGCTTTAAGAGCTGAATCAGAGCAGTAAGAAATTTGCCTAGCCGTGGGCCGCTGCCACACAACGTTATTTTTTCTTGCCGAGACGCGCCGTACAGATACAGACCATCTTCAGATTGCTGACTCCGCTCAACACTCAGGGCTCTAAGTGGAGCAGAGTTCAAACTAAGCCAATCAAAACCTGATCCAGCGATCGCTCCCCAGACAATTGGTTTGTCGAGGCTAAGAAGCTACCGGTGGCTATTGGCTAAACGGCTACAAATGTGCGATCGTCGCGCCTAAATAAACTTGTTAGCCATGCCAATCAGGCCGGCCATTTGTCCTAAATCGACTTCGCCACCAAGCACTTTTTCCAGCAGACCGCCCCCTCTGGAATTGGAGCCCTTCACTAAAAACTGGGCAATTAAAGGGGTGACGCTTTTGACCATAGCCGGATCAACGCCTGCTCGCTGAGCCAACATAGTGACCTGCTGTGAACCCAACAGCTGCTCGATCGCGCCTGTAGTCGCAACGGTTTGTAGCGTTCCAATCAGTGAGTTGGGGTTGCCTTGTTTTTGCAGTTCATCTTGAAAGCCCCGCGCCACGTCGCCAATTTTATTATTTTCTACCGGAGCTTGGTTTAGCGCCCCCAAAACGCTGCCCATAAGGTTATTACTGGCTTCCGTATCTGATCGCTCAATCGCTTGGCCAACCATACTCATCAGATCCATGTCAGTTCATCCTATTGGCTAAAGATCTCCTTACAGATATCACGACAAGCAGCTTGATGCACCCTTCTAAAGAATTCCAAAAGGCTGATATGGCGCCTCTGCTCTTCAAAAGGAGCCCTACAAATATGCCATGGCGTCCGGAGCAGTAAAGCGAACAACTCCACTCCGGGAACGGCGGCGGTGTGGAGTCAAAGCTGGCTTTTAGTGTCTTAGTGGCAAGCCTTAGTTAACGAGCGAAGCGAACATTCAGAATCGGATAAAGCGATCGCGACAGGTGGCGACGGCGAACCGGCGTTTCATCGGCGGTAACCAGCGGCGTGGTGATATTAGCTGGATATAGCGGCTGCAAAATCTGCCAGAGGAGGCGTTTGGAAATCACCTTGCTGGGAGCAAACGCCTGTTCATCTTCAAGGGGCATGGTCTGCTGGGCGATCGCGGCGCAAATTGCTTGCTCAGCCCAGTGATAGACAGTCACATCCGATGGCGGGGGCGCCGTGGCCACAGTGGCTGGTGCAGCAGGCTGCGGTAGGCGGGCCAAGGCCGAAGCTAAAACGGCTTTGGTGACTGGCGTTTCCGGATAAAAGCTGAGATCACGACGGCGAGCAGTGCGGACGACATCGGCGATCGCCACCATCTGAATTGCCTCAAAATCCGGATCATCCAGGGCAATATCATCAAAGGCGAATACCGGAATGCCTTGACGCACTAAGGTTTGCTGCAGCGTCCACTGCCAGTTGGGCTGACTTCGTAGGGCAGCAATTCCGCCGAGCTGAGCCGCTTTGGCGGCTACTTGGCCCGCGGCTTCTCCAAGGGTCCACTGTGTCCTTGGATGCTGAAAGACAGAGCGCAACTGCGGCTCACATCCCGGCAGACTAACGCTTAAAAAGCCCTCAGTATCTTGCAAAATTAGCGATCGCAGCGGCACCGACAAAGGTCTGAATTTGCCGGGGCGATCGCGATCAAGCATCAAGACCACTGCAATACTATCGGCAAAAACCGCTCCTTGAGCCACGCGTTTAAAGGCGGCCATTGTCTCGTCCACCGTGAGCTTCAGTTCTGGAATTAGCACCGAATCAGCGGCATCAGTCAAGTCTTTTTGCAAAATCCCATCAGTGGTGGCGTCGAGGATCAGCCGCGCGTGAATTTGGAAGCGCTGTTGGGTGGTCGCCTCTTGAAATACCACCTGATGTACGCGCCGCTGATCGCGCTTTTGAGAATAGAGCACCCGCATCGGGCGGCCCTGGGGGATGAGCATCAGCTGCTGGCTCCGCAGGTAGGGAGCGATCGCTTGGCGAAACTGCACTTCCCGACCGGGCGTGGCAGTCGAGCGAGCGGCGGTAGCCGAGCTTAAAGCCGCTTCCGAAGACGGCGCCGAGGATGCGGACAGAGCTGGCTGCCGCTGCCAGTTGGCCCAAAACAACTGCTGACTCTGGGACATAATCGTGGCGTCTTCCCAGAGTGAAATGCGCCGCCCCTGACGCCAGCTAAACCGAGACTCGGCTCGCGACTGTTGGTTAAGGGTTTTGGCTAGGTTAAGGGGGCCAGCCTGGGCCCAACAGACCTGCCCTCCAGCCTGCAAAATCGCTAGAATCGCCGTGTAGGCAGCAATAGAATTGCCCACCACCAGCGTTTCACAAAAAACAGTCTCACGATGAGCCGGACGAAATACTTCCCGGGTCTTGACGGTCAGACGGCTAGCCACTGACATTTGGCCATCTCAAGCTCGCTGGCCTAACAATATCTCATCCTGCCATTGCCTGCACTGCTTCCGCTCAGAGTATGAAAAAATCTTCGAACTAAGGCCGCAGTAAGCGCCCAATGGCACTGGAAAAAAGCCCGGTCATTGCCATCTTCGGTAAGACAAGATGGTCATACCAACTCCATAAAACAAAGCGACAGATCCCTGAGCCGTACGCCGCTCAGCACCTATATTTGTCAATCCGAAACGTCAGTTCAAAATCCGTTAGTGTCACGATTTGTTCGCCACTTGAGTTGATCCTGGAATGTCGCAGACTGTAGAACCTCGCCTTGAGAAGGCAAGGCAAGGCGAGGCGAGGTGAGGTCACCAGCGCTGAACGAAGTCCAGAGTATATTTAGCAAAGCTTTGAAGAGATTTAGCACGCAGCCGTCTGGTGGCGAAACACTAAGGACACTAACAAAAACCCGGCTTGGCATAAACCAGCATGCTGTAAGTGAGTCGCCAAACATTGCTGACTTCACTTGCGGCCCCCGAACAAAGCCAGCTCAAACGTCTTAAAAAAGCAGTCCACATCGTGATAGCCTGTCTCCCGCAGCCACTGACATTGCACTTCAACCGGCGCCAGGATATTTTCTATTTTGTCAGGGCGATTGTAATATGTTTGAGCGATCGCCGCCCGCTCCACTGTTGCATCCGCTTGGGCATGATAGGCGTGCAAGTGATCCACAAAAAACTCGTCAAATAGCTGTGCCCCTGCCGCCGTTGCCGAAGCCACATGTTCTAAGTTCAGAAAAACGCCCCCTGCCGACAATAACTGATAAATCTCGCCATAGATGTCTTGCTTGCGATCGTCCGGCTGATGGTGGATCGCAAAGCCGGAAACAATGACGTCTATTGGTCCGGCCGCCGCGATCGCCTCGACCCAACGAGGACTGCCAAAATCAGCTCGCACCACCTGCACCTGAGGCATGTCCTGCACCTTTTCTCGGACAGCGGCCAGCATGGGTTCAGAAAAATCGGCGAAAATTCCTGCCGCTTCGGGCCATCGGCTGAGCAAATAGCGGCCTAAGATGCCGCTGCCGCATCCCAAATCTAAAATCCTGCGGGGTGATGGGCACCACTGCTCAACGATTTTGCCCATCACCGCTAGCTGTAAATCGGCCCCTGGGATCGCACTGCGAACGCTTTCCAAAAATGCCAAGGCGACCTCGGCGGTTTGCCAGCGACTTTGAGTTTGAGACATGGCCAAAAATGACTAAGACATCAGAGTAAAAATTGGAACTGTGGCGGTTTCGACCGGCTGTAGTGGGAAATTGATCGTGATAAATCGCGTCACATAGTTAAAAAAGCTGTGCTGATGGGCCAGCAATTCTAAAATCCCCAGGTTTCTGGTGGACATGGTCTAGTAAGAGACACGCTCAAAATAAAACTACCCAAGCTGCTCAAGTCCTCCAAGCAGGCTCCGCCAAGACCTCGTACGGGCGATCGACCGTTCGCCCCAACATCCCCATTCACCCTGCCACCCGTTCAACCCTGCCACCCTTACGACTAGAGAGTTCATTTTCAAGCAGATTCTTAACTGGCTTTATCGGAGTTGGCTGTCCACTGTGAGAACTCGCCAGCGATCTGCGGCAAGGATAGCAGATGAATTCGAGCATCTTGTTTAGCCTGCTCTTTTTCCGCTGCTGTGTTGTAGCCCCAGTCCGCCAGAAACAAAACAATATTCGTTAGCTGAGCGTCAGCTTTCACCTTTTCCAGCGTTTTCAGTCGATCTTCCACAAACCAAATAGGCGCGGTTGCTGACAAATCCGCAGGCGGTGACGCTTGCAGTTGTTGAAGCGTCACCGTTTTGGGCTGATTAATTTCTTTGCCGATGATTTGCTCACGGGGTAAATCGACCCCCTCTTTGGCCAATAGTGCCTGAATAAAGCGCCCTTCTTTGGTGGAAATAATGATGGGAAAGCTGCCCGCTGCGATCGCCCCTTGCAGCCGCTCAATCACCCCTGGATAAAACCGATGCAGCCCTAACCAGCCATCCAGGTCAGAGGCGATCCAGCGATCGCGCACTCCATCTACGGCGGCCATCGCGGCTGCCGGCTGCACTTGAGTCTCTCGCAAAAGTTCCTGCACTAGCACC
>JBCCJU010000028.1:0-41038 GCA_039027715.1 Cyanobacteria bacterium P01_C01_bin.120 | reverse complement strand
TCATGATGTTTTCGGCAGAGGGTGATCGACAGATATTGCCCAAACAAACAAACAGCAACCGAGTCGTCATCGCTTCTCCTCTACTTTATATGCCGTGCTTCCGCAGCCTACATTAAAAATTAGGAGCCGGGTCAGTGCCAATGGCTACTCACCCAGCTCCCAATCAGTTTTTGTGGACAGACTTCATTGGCGAGGACTCTTCACCAACGCCGTGGCGGTATTTACCCAAGGTTCGGCAAATTCAATCCGCCGGTCAAAGTCTCCATGCGCTCACGCATCGTATCGGTGGACTTTTGATAGGCATCCTGCATGGCAGCGCCAACCAAGTCAGATAGCACTTCAGCGCCCTCGTTCAGAGCCTCGGGTGAAATTTCGACTCGGCGCGGCTCTTGGTTGCCACTGAGAAAAACTTTAACCAAGCCGCCCCCAGCCTGGCCTTCAATCTCCATTTGTTCCAGCTCTTCCTGCAGTTGCTTAGCGCCTTCTTGAATCTGCTGCGCTTTTTTCACTGCGTCAGCCAGTTCCTTCATCTTGCCAAGACCGAAGCCAAATCCTTGCCCTTGAGACATTCTAAGTATCTCTCCTTTGACTGATTGCAGTTTTCAAGTTGTCTAATTCTACAGCGCTTTGTCGAAATCAATGCAGACGGAAAACCGCCTTGGCGATCGCCCCTTTTGCTACTCGACAGCCGGCGAGTGACAGGGGACCAAGGGAGCTGCAGTCGGCTTCAAATGCAGGCTGGTGCAAAGTGCGGGAAAGACGGTAACTGTAGATTGAGGCTTTACATACTTGGCTAATGCGATTGCCGGAGTGCTGTCTAGAAGCGGGCTACAGGTCGAGGAGGATATCCAGATCACAGACCAACTGCAGGCCGCCGCTCAATTTTCTGCCGTACCCTCGATTTGAACCATAATTTCCAGCTATCAAGGCTATGAAGAGATGTTAATGTAAAAGATAAGAAAATCAGTATTTACACGGCAAAACGGCACTGCCATACCACTCGATTTTTGATCACTGAATCCACATTCCCGTTATCTTTCGGACCATACATGTTACGTCTCGCTTCTCATCAAACTGCAAACATGCAGATTGCTCGCCGCTCGGTCCCTTTAAGTCATTACCTGAAGCAGCCTCGGCGGTTAGTTCATGCTCTCATGAACCCAGCGCAAGTGGAAGAATTGCATCCCGATACGTTTCGCTTTTACCTGCGCGGGTTTCAGTTTTTGATGCTGAGCATTCGTCCAGTGGTGGATTTACAGATTGACGTTAGTCAAGACCGACTGCTAACCGTGCGTTCTGTCGGCTGCAGGATTCAGGACAATGAATTTGTCAACCGCAAGTTTTCGCTTAATCTATCAGGGCGGCTTTTACTAACCGAACGCGATTCTTTCACCGAATTGGATGGGGAGGTAGATTTGCAGATTGCGGTTGATCTCCCACCGATTCTGACCCTGACGCCGCGAGCCCTGCTAGAAACGACTGGCAACCAGATTTTACGCGGCGTGCTGATGACGATGAAGCAGCGACTGATGCGACAGTTGGCTGCAGACTATGCTGCCTGGAGTCGTGGGCAAACCGCGATCGCTCCTGCACAACCGTCTCTCAGGCCAACGGCTTCGCCTGCTCCACTGCGCCAATAGTTTAGCCAGGCAAAAAATGTTGAATCAGCTTAACGGCAAGTTAACCTTTTCAAGGGATTGACTTAATCAAAAATCTGCCGCTTTTTAGCGAAAAAAATAGTGGTCTTTTGCATAATGTTTGCTTAAATAAGCAGGGCAGCAAAGGTGATTTTCAGCTTGGCAGATGGCCTATTCCATAAACGCAGGGCGGGACGCATCGGATGTATGTCAGGTTTACAGTTGCCGTGAAAAGGCCCATCCTACGGGAAGAGCATGGCTCGACATCTCCCAACTCCTGCTCCCAAGACAGGGAGCAAGAAAGCAAGCGGTTCAAAGTCCCTCTCCCAAGGTTGGGAGAGGGCTCAGGGTGAGGGCGCGACGGTGATATGCTCCCGCACGCCTAAGGGCGGTTTATTCACTGAAAATGGTTTTGGCGAATGAAATATGACTCATTCACCCGGCATTGCATTCAAATCTAGGAGCAAAGAGGTCAAATCAAGGTGCTAGAGTTCCCCGCGACAAATCGATAGTCGCGATATCAGAGTGACCGCCCAGCGGCGTTTAGTGCGCTGAAAGCGCTGCCTAATACTGGCGTTGGCGCGACGGTCTGAAGGCAAAGTTGCGATGTCTTCGCCAGTGCCACAGTTTCTTGGGTCAGGAGTTTAACAGAGATATGGATTCTTCCGCAGATAAGTCAGAGAAAGAAGCGTCCGCTGCCCAGCCGTCGTCTCCGAAGATCACAAAAAGTAACTCGTCAGAAAAAAATGCCGCTTCGAAAGAGCGAGTTACGGATGCTTCTGCCCAGCAGCCATGGTCGACGGGAAAGTCTTGGGCGTTGCTCCTAGTCAAGATCGGCGCTGGCTGTTTTACGGTCGGGGCCATCACGGCGGCGGCGGTTGCCCTCAGTCCTCGATTATCGGCAATTGAAAGTAAAGTCGCTTCTGGGGCCTTCACAGTCCCTAGCTTTGACGCAATTACTCAAAATCTGTCTTGGCTGCCGGGGCCGTCAACCCTGGCGGCTAGCCCGGTAGCCGGCTTCGGCACGATCGCTCAAAATATCAGCACTCAAGGACTCGGGGCCTTTCCCGGAGAAATTTCCGCCAGCTATCTTTGTGTCGCTCCGGCAGAGCTGACCAATCGTCAGGCAGCGCCGGACAGTGGCGCGATCGCCCCTGGCATCGTCAATGCCGCCTTTAGTAATCTCACGAGCGCCGTCGATCCCAGCCTGATTAATCAGTTTCGGGCGGCGCCCTGGCCGGAGATTCACGATGCGGCTCGCGAGGCGCGGGTGCCGGTGCTGATGTATCACGACATTCTTGAAGAGAAGGAAGTTTTCTTTGATGTCACGGTTGAAGAATTCGCCGAGCACTTAGAAAGGCTTGACGAAGAAGGCTTAACCCCAATTTCCTTTGACCAACTCTACGATCACCTGCGGTCGGGCACGCCGCTGCCGCCAAAGCCGGTGCTGTTGACCTTCGATGACGGCTACGAGGGACATTACACCCACGTCTATCCGATGCTGCAGGAATATCAGTATCCAGCCGTGTTTTCCCTATTTACCGGCAAATTGGATGGGGACATTGTTGGGCGATCGACGGTGACCTGGGAACAAGCCAAAGAGTTGGCGGCTGATCCCTTAATCACGATCGCCTCCCACAGCATCATGCATCCGCGCGATCTGACGGAGCTCGACGACGCAGAGCTTCAGCGCGAGGTGGTCGAATCCAAGGCCAGGCTAGAAGCAGAACTCGGTATTCCCATCCGCTATTTCACCTATCCTGAAGGCAACTATGATGACCGCGTGGCCGCCGCCGTGGCGGATGCCGGCTACGATGCAGCCTTAACCATGAGTAATTACGAGGAGTGGTTTGCGGGTGAGTCCGACGACCTCCTCAGCATTGGCCGCTTCGGTCAATCGCAGCTCGAACGGGTAATTCCCGATGTTTGGGAGGGGCTAGCGATGGCCGTAGTGGGACGCGACATTTTCGACTTCTATTCGCCGATTCGGGCGATCGCGCGGCTAGAAACCGCAGAAGTGCCCCTGGCCCTAATTACCGGTGGACGACCCGCCACAGTTCACGCCGACAGCCGCTATCAGCTGAATGAAATTCTGGCTCGCACTAATGCCAAAGCCGCCGTTGACGGCGCTTTCTTTAATCTGCGCTATCTCGACTCCAATGTGATGATTGGGCCGGTACTAAGCCAAGCCACGCAAACCTTTGTGCCGGGCAATCCCAGCGAAAATCCCCTGCTGGATGGTCGCCCCTTAGCCCTCATCAGCGCTGATGAGGTCAAGTTTGTACCTTTTGATCACAGTCAGCACAATGCGCTGCGCGGCATTCAGGCTGAGATGCCGGATGTGACGGATGCTTTTGTCGGGGCCGCTTGGCTGGTGCGCGATGGCGAACCGCAGTCGCCGGCATCATTTGGCACTTTGTTTGACTTTGAAGCCTACCGTCACCGCGCTTTTTGGGGCATCAACAATGCCGGACAGCCGGTGATCGGCGTTTCTAAAGGGCGCATTGATTCGGTGGGTTTGGGCGAAATTTTGCACGAAGTTGGGTTTCGCGACGCCATTATGGTGGATTCTGGGGCCAGCACTTCCCTAAGCTATGAGGGTGAATCCTTGGTGGATTACACTCCCCGCCCGGTGCCCCATATGATTGCCCTGCTGCCCGAAGAAGAGGCTCAAGGTCCCTGTCCGCTAACCTTCGAGGAGCTACCTAATGAGGTCGACGCCTGGGCCGACGCTTATTGAGCTCAGTGGACCTGTGGCGCATCAGAGACGACCAACGCTGCTGAATTTCCCCGCGATCGCTAGCGGCAACCACCGGGCCGGTCTCAACGCAACTTTGCCTGTACTCATTCGCTATGTGGCAACTAACGGCTCCCGCCATTCGAGGCGCAATCCTAGACTTTTCTGCTTTGGGTCAGTCTCATACTGCCGTGACGCAGCTCGTGGATGGCGACCTAACGCTGGTTAATGCGATCGAGCTGTTGGATTGGGAAAGAGCCGAGCAGCAGTTGATGACTTGTCAAGTGTGTGGCATCACAGGCTGTGCCCCTGGGAACTGGGTGCAGGTCAAACGTTCAGAAAGCCTAGCCCTGATTACTCCCGCATTTTCACTGTTAAGTGAAGCGCCCCAGTATCTAGTAAGGGAGTACGTGCCTCCACATTATCTACTTGAAAAAGGAGTCATTTTTATCGAACGGGTGCAATACTCAGACATTTTTCACCGACTGGCGGATTTTCCCAGCTTCGCCACCCTAGCTCCCTTGATGAGTCAGGAGATAGGTAAGATTTATCAATTAGAAGCGCCTTTCCAGGTTTTGGACGATTGGCAAGCACCGCCAAAATTATTGCCCGATATCGTCATGGCCTCGTCTGAGGGCAGCCACCTTGAGCAAATTCAACACTTAACTGATTTGCTAGAGCAGTTGCTTTGTGAAAACCGGCCAGTGAACCTACGACCCACTGTTCAAGCAGATCAAGTCATCAACTTTTATTTAGATATCGCTGGCTTCCCCCGGTGGCCGGCCTTGAGCTATGACGGCACACACTATTCTCTCTATCTGGAACCCGGATATATCATCGCCTGAAAGGTCCACCTGCTTGGCTTTGAGGCATAAGGGAGTTATCTGAAAATTGCGTACCCAGTCGTTGGGGTTTTGGCACTGCCAAACCCTTACAGCCACTTTGTGCTTTAGGTGAGTTATTAGTGCAGATCCCTAATTGCTCGCCGTCAACTTCACTAGCTAGTGCAATATCGCTCTGTAAGCGCTGCATCGTCGCGTATGGTTGTTCTGCGCCGGTGCTTTAGTCGTCGAAGTGTTTGATAATGGCTTGGGCAAATTCCGAGCACTTCAAGGGCGCAACGGGAGGCGTCATCATGCGAGCCAAATCATAGGTGACTTCCCCGTTAGAGATGGCAGCGCCAATGCCCTTTTTGATTAAGTCGGCAGCCTCCTGCCAACCCATATATTCCAGCATCATGACGCCTGAAAGAATCACTGAGCCGGGGTTGATCCGATCTAACCCGGCGTGTTTAGGCGCGGTGCCATGGGTAGCTTCAAAAATGGCGCAGGTGTCGCCGATATTCGCTCCTGGCCCCATACCCAAACCGCCAACGATCGCTGCCGCCGCATCCGACAGATAATCGCCGTTCAGGTTCATCGTCGCCAGAATCGAATATTCATCCGGTCGGGTCTGAATCTGTTGAAAGATGCTGTCGGCAATGCGATCGTTCACCATGATTTTGTCTTGCCATTGACCATTGCCGTGGGATTCCCAAATGCTGGCAAGAATATCTTCCACCTCTTGGCAAGCTTCGGCCTTTTTCTCTGCCGTCAGAGAATCGTAGCCTGGCTCTACTTTGCGAGCATTATCTTCAACCGCAATATTGGGATCGCTTTCTTTATTGCTAAGCACCCAAGATTCCCGTTCGGTGACACACTCAGCTCGAAACTCCGAAGTCGCTAGCTCATAGCCCCAGTCCCGAAACGCCCCTTCGGTATATTTCATGATGTTGCCCTTGTGCACCAGGGTCACCTGCTGCTTTGCTTTGGGCAGCCGCAGGGCATGTTTGATGGCTCGCCGCACCAGTCGCTGGCTGCCAAATTTGCTGATGGGCTTGATGCCAATGCCGGAATCGAGGCGAATTTGTTTTTTGCCATGTTCGGGCGTATTGGGAATTAAGTCTTCATTGAGTAGCTTAATCAGGCGATCGCCCGTCGGATCCCCCTGTTTCCACTCAATCCCCAGATAAATATCCTCGGTGTTCTCGCGATAGACAATTACGTCTAGCTTTTCTGGGCTTTTATGGGGCGATGGCGTGCCCATGTAGTACTTGCAGGGCCGCACGCAAGCGTACAGATCATTGATTTGCCGCAGCGCGACATTCAGCGAGCGAATGCCGCCGCCCACTGGCGTAGTCAACGGCCCCTTAATGGCCATGCCAAAATCCCGAATGGCCTGGAGCGTATCCTCTGGCAGATACTGAAACTGACCGTACTGGTCGCAGGCTTCATCACCGGCATACACTTTGAACCAAACAATCCGCCGTTGAGTGCCATAGGCGTGGGCCACTGCCGCATCAAAGACGGCCTGAGCTGCCGGCCAAATATCGACTCCTGTACCGTCGCCGCGAATGAAGGGGATAATCGGCATGTCAGGCACAACGGGCTCACCATCTTTGAACGTGATTTTTTCACCGGTTGTTGGAGGCGTGATGCGTTCATACATAAGCGCTATGGAAAATCGGTTGGGTTAGGGCTAGCTTACGATAGTCTTTACGTTGTGGACAGTCCTGGCCATTTATCTGTGTTACTGCGGCGATCTCCCGGCGGCCTTCCCCTTGGCTTGATGAATATTTGAGCTCGCTGATAAATTACTCAAGAGGAATTGTATTCTATTTTTTTCTAGCCTTGGGGGCAATTTGGGTTGTACCATCGATAAAAAGAATTATTTTTCTCTGGCCCATGTTTAAGCCGGGTCGGCGGCCAGCCAAATCGGAATTTTAGAGATTTTCACCACATCATATGAGCAGTTCTACCGCCCATAACTCATCATCCACAGGAGAACTGCTGGAAGCCCTAAAAGGCCACCTTTGGAAGGGCTCCCTTAAACAACAATTAGCGGCGCTGGAACATCTCAGCAAGCTGGGAGAATCAGGGTATCAGGTCTTGATGGATTTTTTGCTGATCGCCAAGGAGCAGGCAAAACCGACTATCGCCGCGGGGCGATCGCTGCAAATTCTGCACCAGGCGGACAATGCCAGAGTCGCTGATTTTCTAGAAACCGATTTTTCCACCGGACTACTGCCGTCGACAGCCTGTCAGGTGGGCTATGGTGAGGTGCAAACGGCGCTGATTGCCCAGGATTTTGAGCTAGCCGATCGCCTAACGCTGCAAAAAATGTGCGAATTAGCTGGCCCTAATGCGGTGAAGCGCAAGTGGCTATATTTTACTGAAGTTAATATTTTTCCTGATAATGATTTGCGCATGCTTGATCAGCTATGGCTAATCTATTCAGAAGGCAAGTTTGGCTTTTCTAAGCAGCGTGAAATTTGGCTGGGCGTTGGTAAAGATTGGGAGCGATTCTGGCCAAAAATTGCTTGGAAGGCTGGCAAAATCTGGACGCGCTACCCAGGCGAGTTTACCTGGAACCTGCAGGCTCCCGTGGGACATCTGCCGCTGACTAATCAATTGCGAGGCGTCCGGGTTATGGATGCTTTGATGAATCATCCGGCCTGGAGCGAACAGCCGTAAAGCGAAGCATCTGGCTGCTTCCACGTGATGCCTCGCTGTCAAATACCACGACGGAGAAGAGCAGCTCTTCCCAACATTTCAATAAAGGGGCGATCGCCGGGCGCACTGCCGAGCGATCGCCGGGGAAAGCCTCGCCGGGCGGCAGTCAGTCTGGCTGTACGGTGATGGGGGTACCGATGGCAATTTTGCTAAATAATTCTTGAATCTCGTGATCGCGCATGCGCACGCAGCCGTGGGAAACCGCCTGGCCGACCAAGTCCTCCTGGTTGGTACCGTGAATGCCAATGTGATAGCCATCGTCAAAAGCAAAGCCAATCCAACGGGAACCGAGGGGATTGTCAGGCCCTGTCTCAATCGCTTCTCCCGTGATGGGATGCTGCCAGAGAGGATTTTCTCGCAGGTCCAGTACCGCAAAATGACCGACGGGAGTTTCCCAATCCGCTTGCCCGACCGCGATGTCGTACTGCTTGATTAAGTCGTTCCCTTCGTAATATTCCAGCTTGCGGGTTCCTAGCCGAATGACCAAACGAGTTCGCCGCACCATTCCTGACAGGGGTGACTGTTCGACGATCGCGGTAAGTTGGCCAATTCGCGATGACTGCCAAGCGACGGCAATTTCCGGCTGCGATCGTGCCAAACGCCATTCCGACGCTAGCAGCAGCCCTGCAGCGCCAAAACACAGCAGCATCACACTTCGACGAATTGGCGGATTGGTCAGCATTATCCTATCAGCTCCCTCTGTTTAGGATACCGATGTTCTACTTATGAGACCGCATTTTCTGAAAAAGTTTGATGCTTTCAACCGTCAACGTCGTACCCAAGGAACCAGATTCAGCTTTTACCGGCGGGCGCGCTCAGGCTGGGCCTGAGATTTGGCAGCTAAATGATGGCGCGTCCGAGGCCCTAACCTCGGCGATGACCCTGCCAGCGCTTGATGGGAACGCAATCTAGATCAAATTGGTCTAGCGCTCGGGCGACGACAAAATCGACTAAATCCAAAATGGTTTGAGGGCGATGATACCAGGCTGGGATGGCTGGAACGATGCGGGCACCCGCTTCAGCCAAAGTCGTTAAATTGCGCAGATGAATTAAACTCAGGGGCGTTTCTCTCGGCACGAGGACCAACGGCTTACCCTCTTTAAGCTGCACATCAGCCGCCCGCTCCAGTAAATCAGAACTGAGACCAGCCGCCAGTTTGCCCGCCGTACTCATGCTGCAGGGCATGATCACCATTCCCGCAGTTTTAAACGAGCCGCTGGCAATATTGGCCCCCACATCATTCCAGGGATGGCAGCGCAGCTTTCCCTGCGTTAGAACATCGGCCTGCTCTCGCCAAAAATCAGCTTGCGCCACCGGCTCGCTGGGCATGCCAATATCTTGTTCGGCTTTCCAAACCTGATAGGTGGCTCTCGACGCCACCAGCTCAACTGGAATATCGGCTTCCAGTAAATATTTGACGGCTCTAACCGCATAAATAAGTCCCGACGCACCCGTAACGCCTAACGTGATGGGCAGTGGCGTACCAACCGTATTCATAAATGGCTGACCGTTCAAATATTAAGTATTCTTTAGCTATTCTGACTCATCTTGCAGTCGGTCTTCACCATTTTCGTTGAGCTCGTCATCGTTGAGGTCATCTTCGCTGGCTTCGCTGCCCCCCCCAACAACGACCAGATCAATTTGCTGACGGTAGTAGTCCACGCTCTTGACTTGAACTTCAACCCGATCGCCCAGCCGAAACTGCCGCCGATTCTTGCGGCCCACCAGCTTTTGCTGACGCGAGCGATATTCATACCAGTCATCTTTGAGGGAGCTAACGTGCACCAGTCCCTCGACCAGCAGTTCTTCAATTTCGACAAAGAAGCCGTAGGACTGCACGCCCGTGATGAGTCCGTGAAACACAGATCCGGTATGATCGCGCATAAACTCGGCTTTCTTTAGCCCTTCCAAGTCAGTTTCCGCATCTTGGGCGAGCTGTTCACGT
Organism: Cyanobacteria bacterium P01_C01_bin.120; assembly: GCA_039027715.1. Classification (GTDB taxonomy): domain Bacteria; phylum Cyanobacteriota; class Cyanobacteriia; order Phormidesmidales; family Phormidesmidaceae; genus Halomicronema. The sequence goes on along the minus strand of JBCCJU010000028.1, from coordinate 31,168 downwards.
TCACTCAGAGGGCCAACGATGCGCTTGACATAGTCTTCCAACTCGTTATTCACATCGGGGGGCAAGACATTCCAATTGATATTGCCGTGGCAGCTGCTGTGACGCAGATTTACCCGATCTTTGGAACGGGTTGAGCGGCGATCGCGCCCGTCTTCAAAAACCGCGTGCAGAATGCGGTGAATAACCAAATCAGGGTAGCGCCGGGTGGGCGATGAAAAGTGAGTGTAGCCATCAGTCAGCGCCAGACCAAAGTGCAAATCCGGGCGAATGCCATAAAATGCCGGCTTAAACGTTGATAAAAGCAGATAGGTCAAAATCTTTTCTGACGGTGATTCGGCAAACTGTTGCGTAAACCGCTGATAGTCCATCGGCTCAATGGTTTCTTCCTCGGCTAGCTCCAGATTAATCTCCATGTTTTCGGCTAGCTTCATTAACTCCTGCACGTCAGTGGTTGTAGGCGTGCGGTGCAGACGATAAATCGCCGGTACGCCCAGCGCCTTGAGATGAGAAGCCACTAGCTGGTTGGCCAGCATAATAAACTCGGTCACCATCCGCCGGGCAGTGAGTGAAGACGCCACCACAATCACCCCCAGCAAACCTTCATCGTCATATTGAAACCGGGGTGAAGCATAGGATGACAGCGGTTCTTTAGCGTCATCGGGAAACTCATGTTCGGGCAAATTCAGCTCAAACGACCCCCGCTTCATTCGCTGTTCACGAACGGCTTGGCTCAGAGCATAGAGATCATCGACCGTACTAAAAACGGGCTCCAGCTTTTTCAAGTCCTTGGCCTTGATACCCAGCTTTCCGAGTTCCGCTTTATCATCGCGGGACAGCACCGCCTGAGCTTGCTTATAGTTCAGAGCATGATCGACGGCAATCACCGTAGGCTGAAGCTCAAACTCCAGCACTTCGCCTGCCGAGTTGAGGGTAACGATCGCCGAAATTGCTAACCGGTCTTTGTCCGGATTGAATGAACACAGAGCGGTTGAAAGCGGCGGCGGCAGCAGGGGAATCATTTCGTTGCCCAAATAGACCGCCATCCCGCGCTTAAGGGCCTCGCGGTCCAGGGGCGAATATAGCGGTGCATAGTGGGCGACATCGGCAATGTGAACGCCAAGTTTCCAGTTGCCGTCGTCATCTTTGCTGATGGTCAGCGCATCATCAATGACCTGGGCTTGGGAGCTGTGAATGGTGACAGTCAGAGCTTCACGTAAATCAAGCCGGTCTTTGATATCGGCCTTACGAACTCGATTGGGCAAACTTTTGGCTTCTTCCAGTACGCTGTCTGGAAAACTGCGGGGCAAATCATACTTGCAGTAAACAATGTCAATATCGGAAGCGGCTTCAGCATCGCTGCCTAAAATTTGCGCAATCCGCCCATGGGGAGGATCTTGAGCCAAAGGATAGCGGACTACTTCAATATGCGCCAGCTGATCGACTGCTTGGGTCAGGGTTTCTGACTCGCCATCGAGATTCAGCTCAAACAGCAGGCGATCATCCAAAGGAACGGCCTGATAGCCGGCATTTTCATGTTTTACTCGGGCCAGAACGGAAGCGTTGGCTCGCTCTAAAATCACTTTCACTTCACCTTCGGGGCTGCGTCGTCGGCTGCCGTCCTTTGTGACGCGCACCAAAACGCGATCGCCGTTCCAGGCGGTATTCAGCTGACTTTCGCGAATATAAATATCGTCTGCGGCTTCGTCATCCTGAATGGCAAAACAAAATCCTTTGCTAGAGCAGCGCAGTTTGCCTTCAACAATTCCTTCCTCGCTAACCCGCTGATATTTATTGCCTTTTTCCTTCGCAATAATGCCAACACGCTCTAAAGCATCCAACGCAATCTGCAGCTCACGGGTGCTTTCATTAGAATCACAATGCAGTTTTTTTTGTAACGCTTTGAGAGTGAGGGTCCTATCATCAGCGAAGTTGGCCAGTAGTGAAGCGATCGAGAAATTCATGAAGCGGTTAATCCTTACGCAGTGCAATTAGTTGATACACAAAGAGCTGCACCTGATTCACCTGTTCAAAAGCAGTTAAGTCAGCTCTGTTAGCTAGGGAATAACGGTAACTTTTCAACCCGCATAACGATACTCTTTGTCTAAACTGCCCTGGATTTGGGACGGTTCGGTATCATTCTCCAAGACTGTTTAAAGCGCTTGATAAAACAGTCAAGTTCCCGATAGCAATGTCCTTTCAGACTCTAGTTAGACATCACTTTAAGGTCGGTATACGAGAGCATTACTGCTAAAGTCAGGTTAAAAATCAACAGCTCAAATCCTCAGAGCTGTTAGCCCTAAGCCGATACAACTATACCTCAATCTGCAAAAAAGCGAACGATTCGTTTATTAACGGCTCACCGATAGTCGATGCTGACTTTCTTGAAACGTTGGTTTACAAACGTTCCCCCGTTACGACGTAAGCAATGCGGCGTCCTACATTCGTAGCGTGATCAGCAATCCGTTCCAAATATCGAATCACTAAAACTAACAGAACAGTCACTTCAATATTAGTCTGCGGAGTATCGGCATTAACTAAGCGCTCGTAAAGATGGTCGTAATCGTCATCCACGGCGTCATCTTTGATCTTAATGTCGAGCCCAACATCAGCGTTGAGATCGGAAACTGCCACTAAACTCAGTGCCACCATTGAACGGCAGCGGTCAATCATTACTTGAATTTGTTCAAGATGAGGATGGACGGGGTAAGGAAATAGCTTAATAGCAACTTCCCCAATGTCTTTGGCGTAATCGCCGATGCGCTCCAAATCGCGAATCAACTGCATGAAGGCGCTTACGTGACGTAAATCCTGCATTCCCTGAGGCGGATGGATCAACAGTTCAACACAATCGGTTTCAATTTGTCGATAAAACTGATCGACCTGCTTGTCGTGGATTTTAAGCTGTTGAGCAGCTTCTAAGTTGCGATCGCAAAGCGCTGCCCTCGACAATAAACACGATTGTTCAACCAGCGCTCCCATGCGTAAGACGTCTCGCTGAATTCGCCGTAGTTGATGACCAAAAGGCGACGTTGATGGCTGATTAGAAGAAGACAGAGAGCTCAGATTACTCACAATGATGATGTTTGACTAAAATTATGCGATGATTGCTGCAAAAAGACAGTGTTGTGGGTCACGCTGCTTCTCAGCAAAACTTTTCAGCCCTATTCAGGTCACGAATTAGGGGGTCACCAACGGCAGTCACCAAAAGCCCAGATCTTCGAATTTTGAAATATTCTCAGCTTTATCCGAAAAGGTCTATACCACTTTAAGGCAATTATGACGCAGTTAAGTTAAGAAACTGCAGCAGTTGCTACCGGCAAGGCTGTGTGACGATTACGGGTTCCACAGCTGTAAAATGCAAAATTTAATTGAGGATTGTATTATTCTTGGATAAGAGAGGCACTTTTTTAGCTAGTAGGAAATGGGCGTCTGGCCAGTCATAGAGGCCTATTGACGGCTCTTTAAAGTTTTGAGAGTGCCATAAGGCTAATTTACCGCTGTAAGGAAACTCATCGTCAATGACTGATATACAAGTTTTTATTGCCCTTGCTATTGCCCTTGTCCCAGCTTTCTTTGCTTTACGCCTGGGCACCGAGCTTTACAAGTAAGGCAGCGCTGTTGCAGGTCCGTGCGTGCTCAAATATTCATGCTCTGGCAGCAAGGCTCCGACTTTTAGCTATCGGGCTGGATGAGTTGTTGGGCTGAATTGGATGAGCCAGGCCTGTCTTATGGGTCTTTAACCTGAATCAGGAACGCTGCCTAAATTAGAGAAGTTGGCATTGTTAGACGAGGGGATGAAACGGCGTTTTGCAGGTTGCGCAAGACGCTGGCAATCTTCCGGTTGGCAAACGCTGACCCATCAGTAAGAGCCGCTTGCCCACAGTTAAATTCATTCCCAAAATTAATCGTGCAGAAAAATGCCTGGCATTAGTTGATGGCTGGGGGACGCTCTCGCAAGCGAATGGCGCGTTGATAGTCATGTAAGGCGCCTTCAGCATCGTCCGCGGCGGCCCGTGCCTGGGCCCGGCTAATGTAGGCTTCGGTGAGGTTGGGATCGATTTGCAAAGCCTGGGTGAAATCTTTCAGAGCTGCCTGAGCGTTGCCCAATTGGAAGTAAGCATTGCCGCGATTATTGTAAGCAGCGGCGTAGTTAGGGTCTTGTTTGATCGCCTGGTCAAAGTCAGCAATGGCCGATTCGAACTGACCGGTTTGCAGTCGCAGTGCCCCTCGATTATTGTAAGTGCGCGATTTTTGCATTTCATACGCTAGCGCTTGCGTATAGTCAGAGATGGCGCCATTCGCATCACCCAGTTCGGCCCGCAGCTTGCCTCGGCTGTTATAAATATCGGCCAGTTGAAGAGCCGTGATAATGGTTTTTTCGTAGGTTTGCGTCATGCCAGAAGCAGTCGGATGCTCGGCTAGCGTCGACGTCGTTCTTTGACTTGGGGGCGCCTTGCCAGCTAGTTCTGTCGTCAGCGTCATCACCTGCTGATAATCAGTGACAGCGCCGTCCGTGTCGCCTAGTTTATGTCGCAGCAAGCCACGATTGCCGTAAGCTTCGGTAAACGTGGGATTGAGCTCAATCGCTTGGTCCATGTCAGCGATCGCCTTATAGAGATTGCCCAAATGCATATGGGCCAAACCGCGACTGTGGTAAGCATCGGCTAACGTTGGCTTGTGAGTTAGGGCTAGGTCAAAGTCGGCGATCGCCCGCTGATAATCCTGCATTTGCAAATAAGCACAGCCCCGCCACAAATACACTTTGGCAAATCTAGGATTGTAAGCCAGCGCCTGCTCAAATTCCTGAATAGCTGCTGGATAGCTGGCCTGCACCAGATAGGTCAAACCGCGACTGCCATAGACTTTGGCAGAAGTCGAATCAATTTGCAGAGCGGCGTCAAAGTCGGCCATCGCCGCAGCATAATCACCAATTTTGCGATAAAGATTGCCGCGATTGAGATAAGCGCTGACGTAGTCAGGGTTCAACTTTAACGCTTCGGCAAAGCCCGATAGGGCTTCATTAATGCGTCCGAGGTCGCTGAGGGCGCAAGCGCGATTGTAATGAGCTTTGCTATAGCCTGGCTCTAGTTTCAAAACTTGGTCGAACAGAATAATGGCCTCGGCCAATTCGCCTCGACGCGCCCGATCAATGGCTTGGTTCAGTATCGTTTTCCATTGCATGGCAGCACCTCAAGCATGTGGAGGTTTTCTCCACCAACCCAGTTAACCCGTCGAAGCTTCGTCTCTAGTTCCGGACATTACGGCAATTACCTACCTCGTCATTTTGTAACGCATCTCGAGCCAATAAAAAATTGTCGAGATATTCCCCCTTACGGCTTTCCACCTACTTTTTCTCAATCTAAATGTCTAAATCCGGTAAGAAACGACAAATGTTGCCTGCTTTAATAGCACGCAACACTTATATACCAATATATGTACATTAGTTGAAAGTGAAGCGGCATCGACTGATAGCTAGAGAGTAGTTTATGCAATCTTTACAGAAAGAAGCGGTAGATTTGCAAAGGTTTGATTAAGCGGCGAGTAGGTTTGCTTAATCAAAATTGCTGATGGCTTGAACTCGCCGATAAAAGCTGCATCACGGCCCGATGATGAGATTGCACCAGTTTGGGTAAGTCTAGAGTCATTAACCGACCTTGGTCGATAACGCGACGACCATTGATGAAGCTGTAGTCAACTTTGTTGATGTGACAAAACAGCAGCGCGGCCACCGGATCATAAATTACCGCGCCAGCGAGAGCTGGTTGCTCTAGGTCAATGGCAATGAAGTCTGCTGCCATTTGGGGCTGCAGACTCCCAATGTCGTCCCGCCCCAGAACCTGAGCGCCGCCTTTGGTGGCGATCGCTAATGCCTCTCTGGCCGTCAGGGCCCCAGGGGCTTCATCGCGGACTCGCGCTGCCAGCATGGCGATGCGAGCTTCCTGCATCAAATGGCCGGTGTCGTTGGAGGCGGAGCCATCAACCCCCAGTCCTACAGGAATCTGTAAATCGAGCATGGTACGGATGGGAGCAATGCCGCTGGCTAGGCGCATATTGCTGCAGGGACAGTGGGCCACTCCAGTGCCTGTCTCACTGAATTTGTTGAGGGAGCGATCGCTGAGCTTAACGCAGTGGGCATGCCAAACATCCTCGCCTAACCAGCCTACCGATTCGGCATATTCCCCGGGAATCTGGCCAAACCGTTCCAGGCTGTAGTTAACATCGCTGATATTTTCCGCCAGGTGAGTGTGCAGCCGCACTCCCGGATAGGCGCGGGCCATCGCCGCTGACTCTCGCATCAAATCTTGAGATACGGTGAACGGCGAACACGGGGCCAGCGTAATCCGCAGCATGGCATAGCGTTCATTGTCGTGATAAGCCTCGATTAGTCGCTGCGAGTCTTTCAGAATAAAGGGTTCAGCTTCAACTAAGTGATCGGGCGGCAGGCCCCCCTGGCTTTCCCCAATACTCATACTGCCGCGATTGGCGTGAAAGCGCAGGCCAATTGCCTGAATTGCCTGAATTTCGTCGTCTAGCGTGCAGTCATTGGGAAACAAATAGCTATGATCGCTAGCCGTGGTGCAGCCCGACAGCATCAGTTCAGCCGCGGCCATCTGCACGCCGGTGCGAAAAATTTCAGCCGTGATATTTGACCACAGCGGATATAAGCTTTTGAGCCACTGAAACAGCTCATGGTTTTGGGCCGCCGGGACAACTCGCGTCAGTGATTGGAAAAAATGGTGATGCGTGTTCACTAGGCCCGGTAAAACGACGTAGCGATCGCTCAAATCTAGGACTTCATCGGCGGTCTGAGGCAGTTCTGCTGTAGTGCCCACTTGCTCAATTACATGGTCACGAACAAATAGCGCTCCGTGACGAATTTCCCGTTGCGCACTGTCAAAAGTTGCCAGCGTATGAATGTTTTTAACGAGCAAAGTAGCCACGCGACCGGCCTCCTGATGTTTCAATAGTGACGACATTTACGCATGTCTAGGCTGCGGTGGTTGATGTAAATCTCTGCGGCAAATGAGGGAAGGCATCTCCTTTGATGCGATAGCTGTCCGAGCAGGAAATCTCTTCAACGGTGGGATGAAACGACCTGACATTGACTGGAGCAGCCTCTCGCTCGATCACCCGTCGCTCAATAAAATATTTTTGTATCAGTGATCATCGCCGCTGCAGCCCAATCAACTTACCGAGTAATCATACTGATAGGTTTGAAATTGTGTTCATCATTCTGTCGTCTAAAGTGATTGATACTGGAAGTGTGCCGAACTAAGGTTCGACTGACGGAGCGGGTGACCATGACGGCATACGATTGGCTAGAGCCGGCCCTAACCACGATTCATAAAGCTGACTGGCATCGAACCGTACAGCCCCTTGGCGGTCAGGCGGGCCCGGTGATGTCCTGGCAGGGAAAGCCCATAGTGAATTTTGCCAGCAATGACTACCTGGGGCTGGCTGGCGATTCGCGATTGGCCGCCGCCGCGATCGCTGCGATCCGCGCCTACGGTACCGGCAGCACAGGATCGCGCCTGCTGAGTGGTCATCGTGATTTACATCAGCAGCTAGAACAGGCTATTGCCCAATGGAAAGGCACTGAAGACGCGATTGTTTTCAGCTCTGGGTACTTGGCCAACACTGGCACCATCAGCGCGCTAGTCAATCACCGCGACCTGATTTTAGCCGACCAGTACAATCACTCCAGTCTGATCAGCGGGGCTCAGCTAAGTGGGGCCACGGTGCAGACTTATCAGCATTGTGATGTGCTTGATTTACAGCAAAAACTGCAGACTCTGCGATCGCGCCATCGTCGCTGTCTAATCGTTACCGACAGCGTGTTCAGCATGGACGGTGATTTATGCCCCTTGAGCAACCTCCTGGATTTAGCGGACGAGTTCGACTGCATGGTGCTGGTGGATGAAGCCCACGGCACGGGCGTTCTAGGTCAAACGGGTTCCGGCTTGGTTGAGAGGGCGGGCTGCCGGGGGCGCCCTTTGATCCAAATGGGGACACTGAGCAAAGCCTTGGGCAGTCTGGGGGGATATGTAACCGGCGCCGCCAATTTAATAGACTATCTGCGCAACCGAGCCCGCAGTTGGATTTACACGACTGGTCTCACGCCAGCGGATACGGCTGCAGCGCTGACGGCTGTTCAAATTGCCCAAGCCGAACCCCAACGGCGCGATCGCCTCTGGCAAAATGTCCATCATCTCAAGCAAGAACTAATGGCTTTAATTCAAGCAGCGCCCCAGGAAAATTTCTCCAGGCTGCTGCCCTCTGATTCGCCGATTTTGTGCGTGACCATACCAGATGCCGCCGCTACGGTACGTTTAGGGCAGTACTTGCGAACCGCCGGTTGCCTAGTCTCAGCTGTCCGTCCACCCACAGTGCCGGTCAGCCGGCTACGCATGACGGTGATGGCGACCCATAAGCCTGAGCATATTCAGCAGTTGGTTGACACGCTCAGACAAGTCCACACCGAAACAGTCTAGAGCCTTCCGCTCGGTGTAACGGTTGGGATAGCTCCGTCGAGCGCCTATAAACTCGAAGTATTCGCTGAAAGGCTTGCCGCACACTGCACACTCAAACTGGCGACGGTTGCCCCGTAATCAGGTCTTGCCAAAGTGACTGACGAGCAGGTCTCGCACGAGATGCCAGTGATTCTGGTGCAGATGATGACTGACAGTGCCACAACGAGGACAGACAGTTGACATGCCATATCAAGAATCAAGTCGTTCTCGTTGGCTTCATAGGATTCCCGGTAGACCCATAGTTCCGTTAGAAGAGGCACCATAGCTATGCAGTCTAGAACGACTACATCAGCATACTGATTCCCTCAAAGCCATAATTCTTTGTGTGGTGCTCATCTTAGGCTGTTGGGATTCTTCTTCTGATCGAAAAACTACAGGTTTATTAGCTCAGGATTTAGCTCACCGTGCGCAGCAAATCGCCGTTGGGTTTGATCATCCTTGGTTGCCACAATCCTTACGCAGCCGTGCTTTTGCCTTTGCCTTTATGCTTCATCCTTTAGCTATAACTGTTGGCAGCTAGGCTACAGTCAAAATTGACCTGACTACTGCAACGTATTGGCTGTGATGTGCCGATATCAGGATAAATTCTTTTCCGCAAATGTTTGAGCAGGTTGCGAAGTTTTGCTATTTCTACGAGCACTTTTATTGGCAGGAGGCGCTGTTTTCAATCAGGCTCCACGATCGCAGCAGTTCGGCCACGGACCAGGCCTGGGCAAAGGCCCCACGTGGCATAAATGGGGCATCGCCGTCAAAGATTTCGCTGAGGGTGCCGATGCAGCCATCCCGTAGATGGTCGGCAAAGGGCGCTAAAAAGGTGGTGGCCAGGGCAGGGTCCCCATAGACCCGCAGATGAGCCTGAATAAACGGTCCGATTAACCAGCTCCAAACAGTGCCTTGGTGATAAACTCCGTCGCGTTCGACAGGGGAGCCTCCGTAGTGGCCGCTATAGTCCGGGTGGGATGGGGCTAGCGATCGCAGCCCATAAGACGTTAGCAGTTGCTTCGTTACCGTATCTACCAAGGCTTTTTGCTGTTGAGGAGAAAGTAAGGGGGGACCCAACAGTTCAGCCCGGCAGGCTCGCAGGCCAATGCCAGGCCGAAAGCTGTCACTAGCAGGGAAGGCGACGCTGAATATCTGATTGGGCCGCAGGCTATCATCGTCGCCCCCAGGCCCATCGATGACATCGTGGCAAAAGCCGAGGGAATCTGACCAAAAGCGCTGGAACCCTTGATAGGTCTGCGCCGCTAGATCGTGATAATGCTTCCCGGAGACTCCTAACAGTTCTGAAAACCGTGCCATCACCAGTAGGGCGTTGTACCAAAGAGCATTGATTTCAATCGGTTTGCCGATGCGCGGAGTGACGACCCAGTCATCCACTTTGGCATCCATCCAGGTCAGCTGAGCGCCAGACTCTCCCGCGTAAATTAGGCCATCATTATCGAGATGAATGTTGTAGCGAGTGCCTTTTTGGTGCCAGTTGATGATTTCAGCTAGCACGGGAAAGAGTTCATCCAGCAGCAGGCAGTCATGGCTGACAGAGTGATATAGCCGAATAGCTTCAAAATACCAAAGTACTGCGTCAACAGTGTTGTAGCCAGGGCTGGTTCCGGCTTCGGGAAAAGCGTTAGGCAACATGCCCTGATCGACATATTGAGCATAGGTGCGGAGAATAGGCCGGGCAATTTCGAGGCGCCCTGTGGCGATCGCCAATCCCGGCAGCGCGATCATAGTGTCGCGACCCCAGTCGCCAAACCAGGGATAGCCGGCAATCACGGTCTTGCCCTCGGGCTCGCCTTCGACGGGGCGGGCAACGACAAATTGATCGGCGGCCAATACTAGGGATTCCATCCACAGCGGCGCCTGCTGAGCGGCCAGATAGCGAGCCGAATACCAATGGCCTAATAGGTTTTGTTCGTATCCCCGACGGCGCTTAATGGCCCCTGGAAATTGAATACTCGCTGGCACTTCAGTGGTGGCAGCGATGGTGACGGTATCGCCAACGCCGAGTTCAACTTCGAAGGTGCCCGCGTGCAGATGGTCGTCGGTGGGGTCAATGCCGCGATAGCGCTCGACAGCCAGGTGATATCCCTGGTACCACTCATGGCGTGGCGTATAAAGGCCGCGATCGCTTAATACATAAAATGGGGTGGCGCCCTCACAGGCCACCACTTGCATACCCTGTGAGATTGGCTGGATTGCCATCTTCCAGTCGTCGCTGCGCGTGCTGTGGTGGTGGTTACGAAAGTTGACCAGCGCCTTCAGCGACAGCTTGACCGGGGCGATCGCTCGCTTAACGCAATAGCTAATGTAGGTGGTATTGGCGCCCTGCTCCATCCACACTCGCTTAACCAGCAGGGCATCTTCGAAAGCATAAAACCAACTGGGAATCGTGCCCTCTAATACGAATCGTTCTAGGTACTGATAGCCGTGACCGGTGACGCTGTCTGTCTGCCAGCGATCGCAGTGCAGAGCATAGGTCTGCTCACCATAGCTGACCGTTTCATCAAGCTTCGTAAGCAACAGCGTTCGTTCGAGTGGAGGCTGCAACGCGGCATTCAGCAAACCATGGTAATGACGGGTCAGGATGCCGGCGATCGTGCCACAGGCATAGCCCCCGATGCCATTTGTTACAAGCCATTCCCGCGATTCAGCCGAGTCGAGATGGCCACAGATGTCACGTCCAAATTGAATCACCATAGTTTTTCGAGAGCAGAGCCTGGAGTGCGAATTTAAAGATTCAGAGCGCGGAGTTCAGAATTCGAAATTAAAGTTTTTGGTTCTTGTGCTTGACTGCTAGCCAGGTTCGCGGCCAGAATGCCTCCCTTAACCTTCCTTTTCAGCCAGGCTCTCTAGGTAGGCTCGGCCTTTCTTGAATGCCGTCAGGCTTACACACCGCCACCCTCATACCCTCACACTTCACCCTACTGATACACAGCAGCTTCTAGAATGATGTGACACATTTCTACCGCTTCATCTAGAAAGGTTCGAATCACCTGCTGAGTGCTTTCTGAAGCTGGCTCACCGACGGCTTCAGCGGCCAAGATTGCTCCTACCCAGCCTGATGTGTGCCAATGTCCCGCCGAGAGAGCAGGCAGATTTTCAATCGTTGGATAGGGCCATGGCGAAACGTACCAGTAGGGCTGATCATAGGTCTGGTCTCCTGGCGATAAGCCAACGCCAATGGTGCGAGTAGTTTTGCGGTTACCAGTCAAAGTAATCAGCGTCGCCATATCAAAATGGTGAGGCCAGATGTTTAGTGGGGAAGCGCCAGCTTGAGCACTGACAACGCTCTGCAGCAGTAATCGAGAGTGGGCAAAATAACCGGCAATAGCCTGTCGATGGGCTTCTGCCGTGCCACCAAAAGGCGCCCCGTGAGCAATAGGATGAAGCGGAAAGTCATCAGGATAATCTGGCATGGCCAGCTTCTCAGACGTGAAGCCGAACTCGCCTAGTGTTGTTTGATGCCAGTCCAGCAGTTCGGATAAGGTTCTGCCCGTAAGGGGGAAAGACGCGATCGCCTGCTGCTGTTCGTCCAAAATTAGGCTGGTCAGACTCGTCGGAGCCAATGCCGCATACATCAGCTGTGCGCCACGCAGCGGCTGACCAACAAAAGCGGCTATCGCAGGTTGCCAGTGACTCGTTATTTGGCTGCTGTCGGGTTGGATTTCAGCAAAGGCCATGCCAACTGCGGCAATGCCCTGAGTGGCGTAGTGTAGCTGTACGCGGGCGTCAGTCAGGAACGTCGGAGCAATCATCCAATGGTCTCCTGAGTCCACGTACTGAAAAACCTTAAAAATGTCCGCATGTATTAGCTCTTAACTGGGGCTGTCATTTCTCCTGAGTGAGTACCGCACAGCGTAGTAGAGCCTTTCTAAGATGTCTGTAAGAAAAAATCATGGCTTAACGTTGAGTTTCTTAAACTGAGGCCGCAAACGTTTTTCTAAAATTTTGGCAGCCGATGCCGCCGCAATACCGCTGGTTTACAGCCGCCGTCGCCACGATATGTCAGATCAATGATGAGAGCTCAGAATTTGGTAGACGCTTTCAGCGTCACGTTTGAGCGGCGGGGAGCGCCGGCCACGCAGCCCCCGGCCACCAGCAACGCTGTCAGTCCTAGTAAGACGGATACCACTAGCGGTAAGCTTCGCAGAGCTGTGGCAAAAGTGCTAAACAAGGAGGCTGCAGCGGCGCCGCCGCTGAAAAACATGCCTGTACCTAAGCCGGCTTTTGGGGTAGGCACTAGCGACAAAGCAAAAGGAATGGTGCCGTTTGACACCAGGCTAAAAGCACTGCCAAAGAAGATGGCTAAGGCGATCGCCGCTATATTTTGCTGCACTGGGGCGATCGCGGCACAAACAAACGCCAGGGCTGCCAATCCTAAAATCATGGCGCGACGATTGCCTAAACGTACGGCGAGCAGACCCGAGGGAATGGCCGTGACCGCCAAGGAAACAAAAATTAGGCCCAGCACTAAACTGGCATTGCTGTTAGGTAGCTGATTATTAAGCACCCGAGAAAACAGCAGCATTAGCGAGCGGAAGCCTAACGAAACACCGACCCCAGCGCCAAAGATCATTGCTAAAGCAAGAAGGGATACATCGGCGTTGCTGATGGAGGCATCCAGTTCCTGAGCCTCGTCAGCCACTGCCGAATCCGGAGCCGCCAATCGTAAAACGACAGTCGCCACCAGCAGCACCCCTGACCCCAATCCGAATGCGACTATCGGTCCCCAGTTCAAAATTTGGGTGCTGGCCAATGGTCCCATCGCGCCAGCAACGCCTCCCACCAGAGTTAAGATGCTGGCCGCTTGTGGCAGGCGGGTCCCAAAGGCATAGCGTCCTAACAGCGACATGGCTGGACTGCGGAAAATGGTCATGGTTAGGGCCCACAAGACAAGCAGCAGCGGCAATACCCAGCTTCTGGCCAGGGCCCAGCCACCGACTACGGCGAGCGGAATGCTGATAAATGCTCCTACGGCCAAGATGGCGCCCAAACCAATTAAAGGAAATCGCGTTCCTAACTGCTGCTGCAGGCGATCACCAAGGCTCCCCATGAGCGGCTCCATGACCATCGCCAGCAAATTTTCTACAATCAGCAACCCAGTGGCTAGCGCTTGGTCAAGACCAGCCTGTATCAGTAAATCCACCAAATACAGGTTATAGATCACCCACATTAGCGCGATCGCTCCCTGCACCAGCGCCAAGCTGCCGACCTTAGCCCATAAAATTTGAGTGTTGGTGCGAGGCGGCGCACTGAGCGGCATAGCGATAATCAACTTAACTACAAAAAAATCTCGGCAATGGAAAGCTTAATCAGCTGACATTACTTATATTCAACCCAATCTGCCCCTGTTGCTGAAAACACGCTGAAGTCCACTCACCATATTAGGTCTAATCAAAAATAGAGGCTTTTCAACCGTTTTCATAAACTGCCAGAAAGCTTCTGGCTTAATTTGGCATGAAAATACTTATCGAGCTCTGGAAATTTAAGGCCCTAGCTGACCCCATTAACGAACAGTCACAGTGCTAATTTACCCAAAAAATTTTGACTAATTCGAGGCGGTCATCATTTAACAGTGAAATTCTTGTCTCGAAGGCCAATTAGCCCCTAGCTGATGCAATTAGGGCAGGCGTGGCAATGTTGATCTCACAAGGCTTCTTGCATTAAATGATGACGCGCCATGACCATGTCAGCGGACTTCCGCTAGCCACCGACTCATCAAGCTGCGAAGTCAAACAGCGTATCTAAATAGATACGATTGACGCGGCGATCGCAGTTGCCGTTCTGCATTAAAAAAAGAGATAGCGCCGCACAAAACGCGCGCTGCTGATTCCACGCTGGGTGAGAATCGAGATACCCCTGAAGAGATTCATAAAGCTCCTCTGGAATCTCCACCAGCAAGCTAATCATAGGGCCGCCCATCTGTTCCTCCTTTGACACCTTAATCATTGGCAAACACCTGAAAACAGCACCTCCATGAATCTATGGTGGTTCCTCATTCCCCTTGATTTGTGGGGAATTCAGCCACTCAGCTCACAGGCGCAACGTCTTCCGGTCGCATCATTCTGCCGACTCCCTCCAGCCCTGTCAATGGTTAAAAAAAGCAGTAAGCCCATCTCAAAGGTCTCATCAAACGAAGCAATCAGGCTTTCAAAGACTGGCGCTCCGTGATCCCCGTTTTTTGAGTACAACTCATTCTGTGGGAAAAGATTTTACACTCGTTCCACACATTCTCAGAAACCCCTAAAGCTTCATCGGCCTTTGTGGAAAACCTTGTGGAAATTGGCAGACTGTCTGTGGATAGATTGTGGACTTCAGTAATTTCCCTAAAAATGCGAACGAAGTTTTGTTAAGACCGTTCGTAATCTCACCGTGAAGAACATGAGATGGCCGCTGAAACCTTTCTGCCTTAAAGACTTTCCTAGGTAAAGCTAAGTATTTGTGAGATTTAGCCAAAAACGTATTTGAAACCATTGATCTGAAGTATGGTTCATTTGAATTATTCAAGTCAGGGCCGACACCAGTAAGCTTGATAAACCGTTTCAACCTCAATATTCTTGACATAGAAGTTTTCTGTACCCATGTATTTTGTGATGAGATTGTCTCTCCAAGCTCGGCAGCAGCGGAGAAACGTTAAGTAAACTTGGTTGAGAAGCTCTGCCGGCAGCGATCGCTAGATGATGCCGCCATCAAAATTTCAGAGCACTAACGAGAGCAATCGAACGATGACTGCGCTGATCGTTTTTACCGACTTAGACGGTACGCTGTTGAACAGCAAAAGCTATGGCTACGATGCGGCCTTGCCGATATTAGAAATTCTGAAGCAGCGAAGAATTCCCGTTGTTCCAGTTACCAGCAAAACGCGCGCAGAAGTAGAGACGCTGCTCCAGCAAGTGGGATTAACAGGCCCTTTTGTGACAGAAAACGGCAGTGCTATTTATATTCCCCGCGAGACTTGCCCGTTTACCCTACCTCAAGGGGAAGACGATGGACCTTACCGAGTGGTGACTTTGGGGGTCACCTACGTCATGGCGCGGGCCGGGCTCAAGGCGATTTCTCAGGCATTAGACTGCTCTCTCAGAGGCTTTGGCGATTTATCTATAGAGCAGGTGCAGGAGCTTACCGGGCTGTCGGCAGCGGCTGCCCACCAGGCCAAGGCGCGAGAATTTACCGAACCATTTTTGATGCCTAAAAAATTATCGCCAGCAGTGCTCACGGCGGCGGTTAAAGACATGGGTTTTCAGGTGGTAATCGGCGATCGCTTCTCTCATCTCATTGGCGGTGGCGCCGGCAAAGGTATGGCTGTTCATCGACTCGGGCAGCTTTATGCGACGACGTTTGCCGCTGGCCAAGCAATTGTCACTGTTGGTTTAGGCAATAGCCCGAATGACCTGGATATGTTGGAAAATGTAGATCAGGCGATTGTGATACCGGGTCAATCAGGGCCGCATCCGCAGCTTAGCGATCGCGGCTGGAAAATCGCCTCTCAACCAGCCCCTGAAGGCTGGGCAAGCGCCGTCGAGCAAGTGCTTGCAGAATTTACCGACAGCTCCGAAGCGACAATCGCTTAGCGACCCACAGCCATCGCCAGGAAGAGCCTTTATCGTCTGAACAATGTATCTAGCAAAGCTAATGCACTCTGCCACCACTGCTTAGGCTGGTTTTCGAGAGCGGCAGAACAATCGCAGCGGATGCCCACCATAATAGTCATGGCTGATGCCCAAATCGCTCATGCCCAGACGCTGGGTGACCCGCATGGAGCGCTGGTTCTCTGGCAGCGTAACAGCATAGATGGCGGACAGCTTGAGCGTTTGAAAGCCATAGGCTAGGACAGCGTGAGCTGCTTCAGTAGCGTAGCCGTGTCCCCAACTGGCGGGACAAAAGTGCCAGCCAATTTCGACCTTACCGCTGGGTTGGTTGTCGCGACCGGGCAGCGGGACTAGTAACAGGGAGCCGATCGCAGTTTGAGACTCCTGATGCACTACGGCCCAGCAGCCAAGGCCAGGATGGGCCGCTGTGCGAGCGCAGTAGCGCTGCAGTCGCGCCTGCACAGCAGCAATCGTAGCGTCCAGCGATTTATCGCCAATCCACTGAGTGACAGCTGAGTCACCGTAAATAGCGATCGCATCAGCAGCGTCGGCAGCGGGTTGCCAATCGCGGATGCGCAGGCGTTCAGTTTTTAGCTGCATACTTCCATTCGGCATGTATTGGTGAAATTTGCGTCGCTGAGCCAAAAATGTAAAACCGAGATTTGCCGTGAGCGAGACGCTCATGCTTTGACTTCAATCATGATATTGGTGAACGGCGTGGGTATCTGGCTTGCAGTTCAATCCGTAAATCACGTCATATTAAAGACTGGAGTTTTCAGAATTGTTATTGTTACAGCTCAGGCATTAATCTCGCTCTAGACTTCTTTTAACCTCTTGATTCTCAAATATAAGAAATCGGATTCAATAATCTTTCAACTCTTAAGGATACGAGGGGGTATTTGCTCAAGACCGGTTTGAGTCTGTGATTGTTAATGTTGACGTGATTTGGCCAGAAACACTAATCACTACAGATTCCGTGACCCCGTTTTCGCTAAAGCCCATTTGAGAATTTCGGATATTTACGCCAGCATCTAGACAATATGAACGTTGTGCCGTCAATTTGAGTGCATCCCATGTTGCCCCTAAAAATTGTGTCCCTGCTGCCGAGCGCTACTGAAATCATTCACGCCTTAGAACTGACCGACTATCAGGTGGGCCGGAGTCATGAGTGCGACTTTCCGCAGAGCATTGCTTCCCTGCCCCCCTGTACTGCTCCCAAGTTCAACCCTCAAGGCACCAGTCGAGAAATTCACGATCGCGTCACCGACTTGCTGCAGTCAGCCCTCAGCGTATATCAGGTCAAAACCGATGTGCTGGAAGCGCTGCAGCCGACTCATATCGTCACCCAGGCACAGTGCGAAGTGTGTGCCGTCAGCCTGCCAGAGGTGGAAACAGCGGTCGCCACCCTGACTGGAGTGCCGCCGCAAATTCTTTCGCTACAGCCTAATTCGCTTGCCGAGGTGTGGGCCGATCTGCGACGAGTCGCGATCGCGCTTTTAGGAGTAACGGGCGAAGCTAGAGCGAATGAAGCAATTGCCGCGTTGCAAAGCCGCATTCAGCATTGTCGCCAGCAGGTATCTGGGGTATCGCATCGTCCCACAGTCGTGTGTATTGAATGGCCCGATCCCTTGATGACGGCGGGTAACTGGGTGCCAGAACTGGTCACGCTGGCGGGTGGATTTCCCCTGTTGGCCAAAGCGGGACAGCATTCTCCCTGGATCACTTGGAACGATTTGGTTAAAGCCGATCCCGAGGTGATTATTCTGATGCCCTGTGGCTATGACATGGCCACAGCCGCCCAAGAGAGTCAAAGCTTGTTGCAACATCCCTACTGGTCACTGCTGCGAGCAGTAAAAACTGACCGCGTTTATATCGCCGATGGCAATCAATACTTCAATCGTCCTGGGCCACGCCTGGTGGACTCCCTGGAAATCCTGGTGGAAATTTTGCATCCAGACTGGCGATCGCCGCAATATGAGGAGCAGGGATGGCGATCGCTGGCAACTTTATCGGTTTATCAATAAATCAGCTTTAGACAGGGGTGTGAGGATTTTAGCCAAATTTTTGAGCCCTTCGAGCCATTAGCAGCATCCAGGAACCGCTAAGTGCAGGGCAGATTGGCGATTCCAATTCAATGAAGATGGACCAATTTGCGCTGTGAATTAATCCCTTTGCCCATTCCAACAGCATGAAATTAAGCGAAAGTTTTTCCATTACTCAACAAATCTGGCGTAATAATAAGCGACTGAAGGTGATCGGATAATTTTCAGGAAGCTGTGGATTAGGCCGTTAAATTAGCGATCGCTATTCTGGGTCAGCATCTAAAGAGAATTGATCATAGCGGTGCTTCTTGTTGGTCAAGGAGTTTCTTTGCAATACGGCTTAAAGCTTCCTCGTTGTGGGGAGTCACTGGCTTCAGAGTCGCCACACTCAATGTGACTTTGCATACTGCGAGGCAAGCGATTTTCGCCGAGACATTGGAATCTGTCATCATTCAGATTTGCGACGTCTCAGCCATTAGGGTTCATCTCATAGCTCATAGATTTGGGGCGGGCGCGCTAATGCTGCTTTCACACGACCTTCGACATTAGTTGGTGACACGCCTTGATATTGAAGCTCTTACGTCGCTCTCTACGTAATTTCACAGCAGCTTCTGTAGCTAGTAAAAGTCCTGGCTTTAAATTTCCCTTTTATGATTAAGCTTAAAAATCTTCAGTTAGGTAAAAAATTTACTCTCTTGCTACTGCTGGTTTTCCTTGGTGGGGTGCTGGCCAGCAGCGTGGCCCTTTCATCCGTGCTTAATCGCAGCACCCAAGGGCAGCTAACAACCCAAGCTTTAATGCTGATGGAAACAATGAATTCCATTCGCTCCTATACAACCGATCATATTGCCCCAGAGATTGCTGATCGTCTAGACGAAGAGTTTCTGCCTGAAAGTATTCCGGCCTATTCTGCACGAGAGGTGTTCGAAAATCTCCGGCTAAATTCTGACTATAGAGACTTTTTTTACAAAGAGGCGACTCTTAACCCCACTAATCTGCGCGATAAAGCGGATGCGTTCGAAGCTGAATTAGTCAGTCAGTTTCGCGAAAATCCAGAGCAAACTGGTCAAACGAGTGGATTCCGAAAGACTCCGGGTGGCGATCTTTACTACATCGCTCGGCCCATCAAAATTGCTCAGGAAAGCTGTTTAGAGTGCCACAGCACTCCCGCCGTCGCTCCAGCCAGTATGATTGAGCGCTACGGAGCGGAAAATGGTTTTGACTGGAAACTGAACGAAATCGTGGGCGCACAGATGATTTCGGTGCCCGCAGAACGGGTCATAAAAGGGGCGCGTCAGTCGCTAGTGATAATTCTAGGCATCTTTATTATTGCCTTTGCGATCGCTACCGTTTTGGTGAACCTGTGGCTTAAGCGATTTGTGGTGCGTCCCCTTAATCGGATGGCTCGGGTCGCCGAGGCCGTCAGTATGGGTGACATCCAGTCGGAATTCATTCAGGACTCTCAGGATGAGGTAGGCCAACTGGCAGAAGCCTTCAATCGGATGCGGCTGAGCTTGCAGATGGCGATGCAACGTTTAGAACGTTATCGTGAAGGGCGGCGCAATTCATCCGCCTCCTCCGCCAACAACGTTTCTCGATAATATATTTAGTTTCTATGCTTGAGATGGTGAGCCTAATTTGAGCAGCCAGTTATTACAATGGCGCTAGCAGAACGATCGCTGGATTAGACGCTGGCGATCGCGGCGCTGACGTTCTCCCAGCTCAAACTGTGCAAGTCGTGACCTCATTCTCAGAGATATTGAATGCCCAAACTGCCGCCTAAAGACTACGTTGAGGTAGTTGATTGGCCCCAGTCGCTGACGCTACAGCCGATTGGCTGGGTGCGATCGCCCTACACCGAACGCCATGGCACCCCCCGGCAGGCGCAGCTCTCGGCAATGCCTGATGATTATCAGCCGGCCAGTGCCCGCATTGAGCTATTTGCCGAACAAGTGCCCGCTATTGCTTTGAAAGATTTGGAGGGCTTTGAATATCTCTGGGTGATTGCGTGGCTGCATCTCAATCAGCGCTGGAACCCTACGGTGATGCCACCGCGCGGACCGCGAGTGCGACGGGGCACGCTGGCCACCCGTGCTCCCCATCGTCCCAACCCAATCGGCTTGAGTGCAACTCGTATCCAGCGTATAGAAGCAACCGTCATCCACATTGAGGGGATTGACTTTCTGGATCGCACGCCGGTACTCGATATTAAGCCCTATATACCCTACTGTGATGCTTGGCCCCAAGCGCAGGCGGGATACGTCGATGAGGCAGAAGCAGCGATCGCGGTTGAAGCCGACATTTTTGGCCAATCAGGACATCCACTCCGTCAAGACTCTATACCACGAAGGTCTCATTCAAGTTACGATTGTTAATGTAAATTTTATTTTCGTTTTTTTACTTGTGATTAAGTCTCGTTGCCCGGTTCCGGCAGAGCAGCTTCCCATCAACCAATACGAAGATATTCGCGACTCCTGGTTTTATGCTTGGGGAAACCGTAATTTTATGGGCTATATTAAGCCGATTTTCGTTTTATGGGTCTTGAGTTGGATTGTGACCGGACCGGTAGTAGGGGCTAGCTATGCACCTGCAAGATATCCTTTGCTCTTCGGAATTTTGGGGGCAGCTTCATCATTGATTTTGCCAGTTTTAGCGTTGACTCAGCTTTACACGGGCTGGCTTCACATCGGTCAGCGGCTACAGCAGGCTAATGTGCCCTATGAGGAGTCGGGTTGGTATGACGGTCAGATCTGGCAAAAGCCCGAAGCGATACTTAATCGCGATCGCTTGATTATGAATTATCAAGTCAAACCGGTTTTACAGCGAGTTCGTAACACTTTGTGCTTCATGGTCGTGGTGGGACTGTTTTTACTCATATTTTGGAAAGTTTTATAGTTCATTGCGTTTATGGCCGCCATATGTCATAGTCTCAGCCATGACTAGGGCTAAACGTTATCAATCGGCTGAGCTAGAAGTTCAACTGCTCCGAGAAGGCATTATTGAATCGGTACACACTGCCTATGCCGTTGTCTGCGACAGTCGCGGACGGATGTTGTCAGTTGCTGGAGATGGCGAAGCCGCCACTTTTATTCGCTCATCTCTCAAACCATTTCAGGCATTGGCCGTGGTAATTGCTGGAACCCTGGAACGCTATGGTCTAGGCGATCGCGACTTGGCAATTATGTGCGCTTCTCACCAGGCCAAGATTGAGCAAGTGCGCCAAGCTTTCCACATTCTTTGGAAGGCAGAGCTCGAACCTTCCCATCTGAAATGCCCAATTCCAGCAGATAAGTCTAGTCCCTTAGAATACAATTGCTCAGGCAAGCACGCTGGCATGTTGGCCCTTTGTCAACAGCGCAACTGGCCATTAGAAAGCTATTTACATCGTAACCATCCGCTGCAGCTATTCATCCTCAACACGGTGGCTGAACTGCTAGGCATGCCCGCTGATGAATTTATTGGTGCCCATGACGACTGTGGTGCGCCTACTTACTTAATGCCGCTAAGTCAAATGGCAGTTTTGTTTGCCAAGCTGGCATCGGGCGAAAATTTGGCCATGGAGCGGGTAATTCGCGCCATGACTCATCACCCCGAACTGGTGGCTGGCCCCGATGCTTTCGATACTGAACTGATGCGGTTGACGGCAGGGGCGTTAGTTAGCAAGTCTGGCGGCGAGGGCATTCAATGTCTTGGTCGCGTGGGTCAGGGCATGGGCTTAGCGATTAAAGTACGCGATGGGGCGCGACGAGCCAAATATGCGGTTGCGGTTCATCTGCTGAAACAGTTGGGTTGGGTATCACCCGACGTAGCCGAAGAGTTGGCCGAAAAGTATTTGGTGTTGAGCAATTATCGACGGCTAGACGTGCAGGGCGATTTGGATTTGATGTGAAAATGAGCACTGTTGCGAAGAGGCGGGAAGGCGTTCTGAAAACAGGTTTTTGTGCTCTCCAAAATGCAGCAGTCTGACTCCAAGAGAGGGACCGAAAATCCAGCTCAAATTTAGCTTTCAGGCATTGACCAAAGAGAGCTTTCAAAAGTCTTGTAGGCTAAAGCAATATTTCGCCAGCAGCAGCATTACCGCAGTCAGCTTTGACGTAATTTTTGCGCCTGATTTAGTAAAGAATCAGCAAAAGACAGCGCCTCTTGGTGCGTTTGGCCACCGGCTAGTTGAGCCAATTCATCGCGGCGCATCGTGGCGTCCAGCGGCTGCACTCTCACTACTGTACGGACGTCGTCGGGGGCGGCAGCATTCGCCTTGGCGCGCCCTTTGCCCTTTTTGGCACTGCCGGCCAGCGCCGGTTCAATGACCTCCTTCGCGACCCGAAAGTGGGCGTCGGCCATCGCTGCCACCATCGGTTGGTGAGTCACGCAGAGCACCTGTTGCGATCTCCCCAAGTGGTGCAGCTTTTCGGCGATCGCCTGAGCGACGCGCCCTGAAACCCCCACGTCCACCTCATCAAAGACCAGGGTATTCACCACGTCAAGCTGCGATAAGCACGCCTTAAGCGCTAGCAAAAAGCGACTCATTTCTCCACCAGAGGCCGTTTCAGCCAGTGGCTGCAGCGGCTCTCCCGGATTAGGACTAAATAAAAACTGAATTTTGTCGGCGCCCAAAGCGGTCGGCTCCGTCGGAGAAATTGCCGCTTGAAACTGCACCCGCTCCATCGCCAACGGCTTCAGCTCATTTACCAGCTGAGTTTCCAAGGTTTGGGCAGCTTGCTGACGCAGCTTAGTGAGTTTGGCGCAGTCTTTGGTCAGCACCGCTTGGGCCTTTTCATAGGAGGCCTCCAGCGCTTCGATAGACTGGCCCTCACCGTTGAGCAGTGCCAAAGAGGCCTGAATTTCTTCGACATACTCAATCAGTTCAGCCAGAGACTTACCGTATTTGCGGGTCAGCTGCTTAAGCTGACTAATGCGAGTCTGTACATCCTGAAGCCGCTGCGGATCAGTCTCCACGTCTTCTCCATAGGCATTAATTTGCCGCCCGGCTTCTTCAACCTGCGCCAAAGCGTCATTAACTAGGTCTAACACCGGCTCCACAGTGCCGTCATACTGCAGCATATCTTCTAAGGTTTGGGCGGCATGTCCCAGCAAATCAGCACAGGCAGCGCTGTCCTGATCGCTTTCATACAAGAACTGATAAACCTGATAGCTCTGCTGCTGTAGCTCCACAGCATGGCTCAGGCGCTGTTGCTCTGCCTCTAGCTGAGTCAGCTCATCCGGATCGGCTAAACCGGCGGCGCTCAGCTCTTTCCACTGATAATCGAATAGATCGAGCTGATCTTGGCGCTGCTGCTCTGCCCGGCGACGGCGCTCAAGCTGGGTTTGGGCAGCCGTCATCGTAGCGTAGCGATCGCCCACGATTTGCCGCTGCTGAGCGATCACCGGACCGCCGACGCCGTCAACCCAATGCAGCTGCATTTGCGGATCGCCCACCTGCAGGGTTTGCCCCTGGGCGGTAATTTCTACTAAATGCAGCCGCAGTGCTTCAACCTGAGGTTTGTTGACGTTGACGCCATTTAAGCGGGAGCGACTACGGACGGTATTTTTCCCTGCGGTCAGTTCCCGCACACAAACCAGGCGATCGCCCTCTAGGGGCACATCATGCTCAGTCAGCCAAGTTCGCGTGCGATCGGTGATGGCAAACGTGGCCTCAATCAAACCGCGCTTTTCGCCGGAGCGAATCATGCGCTGGCTGACTCGCCCTCCAAGGACGGCATCCAAAGCATCTAGCATGATTGACTTGCCGGCACCGGTTTCCCCTGTAAGCACATTCAGCCCCGACTGAAATTCCAGCAGGAGCTGATCAATCAGCGCAAAATTTTCAATTTTCAGGGCGACCAGCATAGGTGATTTACCGCTTTTATTAATAGGCAATTAACAGAGTGCGAGAAAGTCAAACCGCTTAAATTTGATGATTAAACGCAATACATGACAAGTAACGGCTAAAAACGATCAGGCTGACCGTCAAATAAATCGAGCAGTCAAGTTGGTAAAATTGCACAACCATGCACCACCAAATGCCATAATCCACCGTTTTAGCCGCTTGTATGGAAGGATGGCCGGACTCTAACCAAATCTTTTACCCCCAAATAATATGACACGATCAGCCAGGCATGATTGGGCTGAAGCCTGGAACCCATACCGCATTTAATCCCTCAGACATCAGGCGCATCATTAAAAATCACTGCGTGGGGCAAACATTACCGGGTTTTTACTACAAAACCAGATTAAAATGGCAATTTTTTCAGTGAGCGGTTAACAACAAATCCATGACAGACCTCAATATTCCTTCTCAAATTTATCGCAGTCAAATACAGATGAACCATTCTCGCTGACGATGGGATTTCTCTACTCACCGCTAATCGTCAAGAGTCATTACAATGGTTAAGAAAGGTAAATTAACGCGAGGTAGCGGCGGTGACCCAGACCATCCAACCTTCCGGCCCCCTAACCGTGGCAGAAAGCGAGCCAACGTCAGATATGGCCCCTACAACAGTGGCTTTGTCATCCGAAACATCCCAGCGATCGCCACGGCGATTTGATCCATTTGCTGACCTGGCCTACGACCCTGAAGGCATCAACGCTTACTATCGCCGTCGCTTTCCAAGCGTTGTGACCCGAATTCTGACGGTTATGTGGCCGCTGCTGTTTTTTACCGCTCGGGTTTGGTTGAGCAACCGCGGGGGCGCTTCCGAGAAAGAGCAGCGGCGTCAGGCCGAACGACTACGGGAACTATTGACCGACCTGGGTCCCGCTTACATCAAGATTGGGCAGGCGCTTTCCACCCGTCCTGACCTTGTGCCGCCGGTTTATTTGGATGAACTGACGCGCCTGCAAGACCAACTGCCACCCTTTCCGAATGAAGTCGCTTTTCGCTACATCGAAGATGAGCTAGGGGCCACACCCGCTGCTATTTACGATGACTTATCCACCAGTCCTGTGGCGGCTGCTTCATTGGGACAAGTTTACAAAGGCAAACTCAAGTCGGGGGAAACCGTAGCCGTTAAAGTACAGCGTCCAGGGTTGGCTCAACGAATTACGCTGGATCTCTATATCTTGCGAAAGTTGGCCCAGTGGGCAACCGACAGTTTGCCTCAGGTTCGTAGTGACCTGGTGGCGATTATGGATGAGTTTGGGGCGCGCATTTTTGAAGAAATGGATTACACCCATGAAGGGGAAAATGCCATTCGATTTGCCGAGCTGTATGGACACCTTCAGGACATTTACGTTCCTAAAATTTATGAAGAGTATACGGCTCGGCGCGTACTCACTATGGAATGGATTGACGGCACTAAGCTGACGAATCTACCAGCTTTGGAAGCTCAGGGCATTAACGCCAGTCACCTGATTGAGGTAGGCGTCCAGTGTTCACTGCGCCAGCTATTGGAACATGGCTTTTTTCATGCTGATCCGCATCCTGGCAATTTACTAGCCATGAGCGATGGCAAACTCGCTTATCTCGACTTTGGCATGATGAGTGAGGTCAAGCCCTATCAGCGTTATGGCCTAATTGAAGCGGTTGTCCACATGGTCAATCGCGATTTTGAAGGGCTGGCAGAGGATTACGTTAAGCTGGAGTTCCTGACCCCCGATACCGACCTGCGGCCAATTATTCCGGCCTTAGCGGAAGTCTTCAACAACGCGCTAGGAGCAAGCGTCGCCGAACTGAATTTCAAGAGCATTACCGATGAATTTTCGGCGCTGATGTACGAGTATCCCTTCCGGGTGCCAGCTTACTATGCGTTGATTATTCGCTCCCTCGTGACGCTTGAGGGTATTGCTATCAACGTTGACCCTGAATTTAAAGTGTTGAGCAAGGCTTATCCCTATGTGGCCAAGCGGCTTTTGACCGATTCCTCCGCAGAGCTGCGCTCTTCACTGCAGGATTTGCTGTTCCGTGATGGTGAGTTTCGCTGGAATCGGCTAGAAAATCTGCTGCGTAATGCTGGGGATAGCGCTGATTACGACATGGAAATCGTACTTGACCAGACGCTTGATTTTCTATTTTCAGAGCGCGGCAAGTTCATTCGCGATCGCATTGCCGATGAGGTGGCTAAAGAAATTGATCACCTCGGCAGTAATGTGGTGCAAACCGTTCAGCAAACGGTGCAGCAGCGTCTTGGTTGGGGCCAACCGGCCAGCCAGCAAACGGTTGCTACGGTAGCCACCACCGATGACAACAATTTGGAGCGCATTATTCGTATTGTTGATATCTTGCGACAGACCCAAGGATTTGATGCCCTAGTGTTGGCCCGGCAGCTACCGCAGGTATTGACCAAACGCGAAACCCGAGCGATGGGGCAACGGATTGTTGGCAATTTAACCCAGCGGGCCGCTGCTCGTTTTATTCGTGAGGTGCTGTTGGCCAATGCTCCCGCTAAGCAATCAGAAATTGCTCCCGCTGCTTACACTCGGTAATTTTGTACGGCGGCACCGTCCGAAGATTGTGAAAGCCATGTTGGGGAATTGCCTAATCGCACTGTTTGATTGGGTTTTACCAGGTTTGCAGGTTTGACCTGAATTAAATAGACGCTGACAAATCTGGATTAGGCCCTTTACTTTTGGTGTGAAATTCGTAGGGCGGCTGGGTAAGTACCTCTGCTAGGCTGCTTGACCTTTAGAAGACAGAGCGATCGCTTCGCTGGTTAATTAAAAGTGAGCTCCTGCCGCTACCCCAATTATTTGTCAGTATGGGGCTGTATCTGTCGTTCTTTTTGCCAGCTAGGGCCAAGGTCATGAGTCGATCATCTCCCACCCGTCGCCGATTCCTGTATGCCGGAATCGCTGCTGCCAGCGCTGTGATCAGCGGTATCGCCTGTAAACGCCAGCAAAATTCGCCGCTAGCCGCCGCTCCTGACGTCACTGTTCCAGATGGGACTGTCCCCGGCGTGACTATTCCTGACACAGCCAATTCGGCTGTCATCGTTGATAATACTTCGGCGCTGATGCCCACTCGAGTCTTGGGACGATCGCAGCTCACGATGCCGGTATTAGGGTTGGGAGGCTCGGCGTCGCCCCTTTCACGGACGGGTGCAGAAGCCGAGGCGATTGCCCTAATCGAGCAAGCGTACGATGGCGGCATTCGTTATTTCGATACGGCAGCTAATTATGGCCCAAGCGAAGAGCGTCTGGGAAAGGTGCTTCCTGCTGTCCGCTCGGAGGTGATGATTGGCACCAAAACCAGCCGCCGCGATCGCGACGAAGCTTGGCGTGAGCTGGAGCGATCACTGCAAAGACTAAACACCGACTACATTGACCTGTGGCAGTTTCATGCAATCACCTACGACTGGGATGTCGATACGCTGCTAGATGAACAGCAAGGGGCGATCAAAGCAGCGACAGAGGCAAAAGAACAGGGGATTATTCGCGCGATCGGGGTTACTGGGCATAACAATCCTGCGATCTTTGTCAAAGCGTTAAACCGCTACCCTTTTGATACCGCACTTATTCCCATCAATGCCGCTGATCGCCACACGGCGCAGCCGTTCATCGATCAGGTGTTACCTGTGGCTCAGCAACATAATACCGGCATTATTGGCATGAAAGTTCCTGCCTATGGTCGCCTGCTGCAACCAGGAATTCTCTCGGGTATGGCGGAAGCGCTGGGCTATGCGCTATCGCAACCGCAAGTCCACTGCTGCATTGTGGCGGCGGACACCCCGGAACAGCTTGCTGAAAATTTGGATGCAGCACGAGCGTTTCAGCCCTTTTCGAGTGAGCACCTAGCGGCGATCGAACAGCGGACGGCACCGGTCTGGCAAGAAGCGAGTTTCTTTCGTCGCTGGTCTTAGAAGGAGATGGGACAATTGTTCACGCCTCTCCGGTCGGAAAAGTCCTGTAAGTATTGGTGTTGAGGGAATCTCGAAATAAGGTAGAAATTCTTGCAAGAGCTGCTTTATGAGTAGCTCAAGTTCCCCAACGAGTGAACCCGAAAAACGAACGGCATCTGTCAGGGTTGTCGAAGCGGCTACCGCGATTTTACTCTCTGAAAGCGATTTCTGAAAGCGCCTGCCTCAGCGAGTGGATAGCCCGTCTGAGGCATCGAGGCTGTTAAACCCACTCTCATATCGGAGGCAAAAGCCTTGTAAATCATCGGGCTTAGGCTCATAAGATTGTCTTTGTCAAACCCTACTCCTTTGAAGGATTGCAATTTCATATCCACGTGCGATCGCGGTGACCCTGGAAGCCGCCATGGCAGGCAGCAGCGAGCCATGATTCGCGCTCGCTCTCAACCATGAACTCTCCCCAAAGGCACATCACCGCCAAAGTCGATCGCTGTCCACCCTGTTGGCACGATGCGCGCCTTTTGAAAGGGTAACTGTCTCCTACAATTTGAAAGTTATCGGGTTTTTCTGGAGCTGAGTATATGAACGCCAACGTCACCGCGTCTTATCAAATTGGTCTCAAAGAAATAGAGATTGGCGCCATCACGCTGCGGGTTTTTCGCCTGCCAAACGCCACCTACTGTCTGTGTGTGGCGGATGTCTTAGCGATTGAGAATACGGATGGAGCGATTCGTAGCGCTCTGAGCTCTAAGATTTTTCGCTCGCCGATTCTGCCAGAGGCGATTCACATCGCCGGCGTCGAACGCACGTTTACACCCGTTTCGCTGGAAGCGGCAACTTTGTACTGGCAGCGGCGGACAGATGAGGGCAATAAAGAAGCCCATCGGGTCGTCAAGGCATTGATGAGCAAGTCGCTGCGGGAGCGGGCTGACGAAGCATTCGGCTTCACTACAATGGGATTTTAGATCACCGCAGTCGGGATGTTAGGAACCCGAGAACAGAACGGGACATATTGCGATCGCGGCGCGCCAAACTTTAGAGAGTATATGTTCGGGTGAAGTATGAACGGTTCACAGCCAGCGATTAGGGTGTCCACAGTGCTTTCTTAGAGATCTCTCATTTTGACTTGGAGGCTGAATCTTACGTTTCATATGTGGATGCCCGCGGCTACACACAAAGGAACCTAAGGAGCCCTCCGAATCATGCAGAGAAACACTTTTGGTTATGAAGAGGAACCTAGCCTCATTCGAGTCTTGATCGTAGATGATGAAGACCTCGTTCGCTATGGCATCAAGGCGATTTGTCGAGCCACCGATGCGCTTGAGGTGGTGGGCGAAGCGAGCAATGGCCGAGACGCGATCGCTCTGGCGCAGGCGCTACAGCCCGATGTGGTGCTGATGGACATCAGTATGCCGATGATGGATGGGGTGACCGCGACGGCTCAGATTCGCCAAAGTTTGCCCCAAACGAAAGTGCTGATTCTGACCGCTTATGAAAATGATGAGCACCTGATCGAGGCCATGCAGCAGGGAGCAGCGGGCTACGTCTTGAAAAATACGCCTCCAGAAGATGTCCTGCCCATTATCCAAGCGACTCAAAAAGGGTATCTGCAGATTGGCCCCAGCCTGGGACAAAAACTCTTTCAACAGCTCAAGCCCTCGGCACCCAAAGCATTTTCAGTCATCGCACCGGAGCCGTCCCTTGGCATTACTCCTCGCGAACGAGAAGTTCTCCATTTGATCGTCGAAGGTGCCAACAATCGCGAAATTGCTCAGATGCTGCACATCACTGAGAAGACGGTTAAAAACCACGTCAGCAGTTTGCTCAGTCGGGTGGGCTTGCGCGATCGCACTCAGTTAGCGCTGTGGCAACTCCAAGTTGGGGCTTAGATTAAGCCATGAAACTCGGTAATTTAGGGGTCAAATTTAGCTTGTTATTGGCTTTGGTTTGGCTAATCGGCGGCAGCATTACCATCGCGACGTTGGCCCACCACCTCAACCGACAAGCGGAACAAACAGTGCGAGAACGGGCAGAAATCGTGTTAACGGCGATGCAGTCGGCTCGTAACTATACTCAATCCAATATTCAACCCTTAGTGACCGCTCATCTAAACGACCAAATGGCGATCGATGGCGAGTTTATTCGAGAAGTGATTCCTAATTTTGCTGCCCACAGTATTTTTGCCGACTTCAAAGATCAAGACCCTAATTTTCAAGCCTATTCATACAAAGAAGCGGCGATTAATCCGACTAATCCGATTGATCAAGCTGATGCTTTTGAGGCTCAACTATTTACTCAGCTACAGCCGTTAACCGTTGAACCACCGGATAAAAGGTCTGGCTATCGCGTCCTCAATGGCACCCAGTGTTTTTATCTAGCGCAGCCGTTGTTGATGACAGATGCGAGCTGTTTGGAGTGTCATGGTAATCCCCGCAATGCGCCCCAACCATTGCTTGACATGTATGGCGATCGCAATGGGTTTGGCTGGAATCTCAATGAGATCGTAGCGACTCAAATGGTGTATGTTCCGGCAGACATGATATTCGCCCGGGGACGCCAAAATTTGTTTACCGTCGCCAAGACGTTTCTCAGCATTTTTGGGGCGCTGTTTATCACAATCAATTTGTTGCTGTTACGCACGGTTATTCGTCCACTAAAAGTGCTGACCGCAACCGCCAAACAAATTAGCACTTGTCCTATTCAATCGAGGCAAACTGTCCCTAAAGCAGATGTCGCTTTGAGTGCATTAACGCTGCGCAGAGATGAACCCGGACAACTGGCGCGGGCTTTTCAATATATGATTCACGTTTTGGGGCAGCGGGAGCAAGACTTGCAGCGGGCTGTGGATGAGCGCACCCAGTCACTCGCAGCGGAAATGCGCGATCGCCAAGCCGCCCAATCGGCTCTGCAAACCTATGCCCACGCCATCAATCACGACCTGCGGAATATCGTCGTGGGCATCGCAAGTGTGGTGCAGGGGCTCAAATTTCGCGCCAACTCATCCATCCACCGCCGCAATACTCAGCATTCAGCCGCAAAAACAGTCGAGGACGGCCCGCCCATCACGATTGAACCAGAAGCTATAGCAATCCGTGGATAGATCCGGTCAGTCAATGAAAGCTTGGTCAACGACTTGCCGAAAGGGTTGGCCAGACTGAATCTGTTTTCGCATGCGGTTTTTCAAAACAAACCATTGATGCTCAATGGGATTTAAATCC